>JANWHL010000024.1 GCA_025450405.1 Ktedonobacterales bacterium | reverse complement strand
GTGCGACAGGGTCACCAGGAGTGCTGGGCGCACGGGGATCGCGCTCTTCGCCTGGAGCGCCGCGGTCGGCCAGTGTGCGCAAGTCGTGAGCGAGCGCACGCGCCTCCTCCAGCGTGCGGAGGTAGCGAACACCGGGCAGATCCGCCCCCGGTACGGCGAGGTGGCGTACAAGTGAACCAGTGGCGATCACGAGGGCATCGAACCGGAGCGTCGCGCCGTCCGCGAGTTGAATGGAGCGCGCGGGAATATCCAGGGCTGCGGCGCGGGTGTTCAGGCGCAGCTCGATGCGATTGTCCGCATAGAACGCTGCGTCGCGGAGAATCGTGTGCTCGGGAGGTGTGGCGCCGATCAAGACCGTCTTGGAGAGCGGGGGACGCTCGTAGGGTAGAAGAGGCTCGTCGCCGACGAGGACGATCCGGCCGGCGAAGCCCTCACGGCGGAGGGACTCGACGGCGCTGGCGCCAGCCATCCCCGCTCCAACGACCACCACCGCCCCGCCTGCCGGCACGGATTCGATCGGCTCAGCGGTCCCGCCTACGCTGCTCATCCGGTCAGCTTTCATGGTGCTATGTACGCCTTCGGTCACATCGAATCCAAATGCTGGGGAGTTTCCAGGCGGCTGAAACCGCGGCGGGCGTCCATCGGACATCCCTACGGATGGCGGCGGTGTCGGTTGGCGGGCGCACAACCGTGCGCCCCTATGAAGCCTTCGGCGACGAAGGCCGGCGGCATGGATGCTCCGGAGACGGTATCACGCCTCGGGCGGGCGTGGCGCGCCGGCACCGCGATTGGATCCGGCTTTGGTGGATTTAGGCCGGGGCTCGGGGGCGGCGCTGGATTCGGCGCCGCGGCCGGAGGCCGGCTCGAGGTGTGGGCCGCGATCGGGCGTGGACTGAGCCAGGACGCACGCGCCACCAAAGACGGTGAGCAGGGCGCGCTCGATGCGGAGATTCTGGCGCTCCTCGGGCCAGACAGCCGCCACCGAGGCCCCACCCGGCTCGCTAGGCAGAGGCACGGCCAGGCCCATGCGCCGATGCGTGCCAGATCCAAACGACTCACGCCGGGCGACGCCCGCCTCGCGCGCCGCGCGCGCGAGCTGCTCGGCCTCGGGGGCGGACTCTGGCACGTCCGTGGTGAGGCCATCCGCGTAGACCGCGAAGGCGCCGCTGGTGCCCAGGTATGACGAGGCCAGATCCTGGAGCGGAGGGGAGCCGTGGTTGTCCGAGCGGATCTCCAGGGCCCGCGCGATGAGCGCCGCGGACCCTTCGAGCACGTTTAGGCGATGGACCGCGACCAGCGCCACGGATAGGAGTCCGGCAATGCTGGTCAGGAAGAGCATCTCGTTCGGTCCGAAGGCTTTGGGGGCCGCGCTGATGAGCACGAGCACACCGATAGGACGCTGGCGGGCCACAAGAGGCAGGGCAACAAGCGAGCGCACGGGGTGCGCGCGGGCTTTCATCCAGTGGCGCAGCAGGGCCGCGCCCCGCGGCAGCGGTTCGACGAGCATATCCTCAAATACCCTGGGCTGGCCGCTACAGAGCACGGTGGAGGCCGCGAAGTCGTAATTGGGGCGCAGCCGCTGGTACGTGGCGAAGAACCCACCGGGAATGGCCGTGGCCGCCAGAGGGCGCATGGCCACGGGGTCACGGTCGGTCGGCTGGATGACCGCGATGTAGCCCATGTCGACGGCGGGCTCGACCTGACGGATGCGACTGAGCACGGTCCGGCAGGCGTCGGGCGCGGAAGTCGCCGCGATGATTTCCTGGGGCAGCTCGGCCAGCGCGCGGAGGCGCGCCGCCGTCCCGCCAGCGGCGGGTGCGTCGACGAGGTGAGCCTTGAACGCCTCGAGGGTGTCGGGCCGGAAGCGGATATGACCGCCGGGAGTGCGGGCGTCGGGCTGAATCTCACCCTGGCGCACGGCAAGATGGAGGGTAGAGCGGTGGACGCCAAGATAGCGAGAGGCCGCGACCATCCCCAGCCAACCAGCCGCGTGCGGCATCCCAGCCGTTCCGGTGTCGTCGCTGGTGGGCTCGTGTCGGTGTCGCGTCGTGTATTCAGGAGTCATCTGTTCAGGCACCATCCGACCAGACATGGCTGATATCCCCCGCTCGCCATTCCTAATGATACCCCATGCTCGCAAGATCTGTCGGATTATGAGTGGACGTTGTCTCCCGAACGTTCGACCAATTGAACCGTTGTGGCGTGACATAAGTGCCGAGCGAGGGATATGGTGTCTTCGATCTCTCGGTGAGGTCCATTGCGCGGGACCGCGGGCACGGGAGCCAACACGCCATTGTGACCGTGGTCAGGCTTCAGGTGGCACACGCGGGCAAGGCCGGGGAGATCGTCCCGGAGTGCATGACCTGTGCGTACGTTGCGCCACGCATGGGGCGAGCATGGCTCCGCCGCCTGGGAGCGGCGGAGCGCGAAGGAGATGACGGATATGGCTGACAAGCACTCGCAAGGAGCGCACCAGCAAGCTGATGCGACTGTGACACCGACCCGCCGCAAGCCGGGCCCGCGGCCTGGCACGGAGGCCGCGCGGCGTGGCGGCACGGCGGCGCGCGAGAAGTACGGTAAAGAGTTTTACGCCCGCATTGGGTCCAAGGGTGGCTCGACGGTGCGTGAGCGGCGTGGTAGCGCCTTCTACACCGAGATCGGGCGACGTGGCGGCGAGGCCACGAAGCGCAATCTCGGGACGGAGCACTACTCGCGCATCGGGCGGATTGGTGGCCAGCGGGCCCACGGTCGCCCGCGCTCGGCCCCGGCTGACGCCGGTCTGACCACGGGGACGACAGGCACGCGCACGGCCGCGGAGTAGGGTGCGTTTTTCGCGGAGAACCAACGAGGGGGCGATTGTCGCCCCCTCGTTTCTTTGTGTGCGCTGAGAGAGCGTCGTGTGCGTTGAGAGAGCGGTGGCCAACGGTGAGCGGATGGGATTGGTGGCCGTGCGCAGACCCGGTTTGGCCATTCCGTGCGCACCAGCTTACGCACACGCGCGCCGCGCGTTGTACTAGGGGGAGCGGCCCCGGACGACGTGGGCGAGAGTTGAGCGAGTGGGCGCTTGTGCCGATCGGGCGCCACACATGCTCGCGCTCTGTGGTGATGATGTCGCGAAGATGGGCATGGTAGCCGGGGTGGGCTGGGGAGGCGATATGGCGCCAGGTGATGACGGGCAGAGGGCGGGCGCGAAACCAGGCACGCGGCGCGATGGCGTGTCTGAAAGTGGACCAATGCGCGAGGCCGTGGACCTCTTGCGGGCGGTCGAGATTGACCCACTGACCCGGCCGCGCGTGCTCGCCGCCGCCCGTGCGATTGGCGCGCAGCTGAGCCTGGCGGAGTGGTACCGCGGAGCCTGGGACCTGGAGCGCGGTGGCGGATACGTCCGCGGCGGCACCGGAGACGGCGAATGGCTCGAGCCAGTGGACGACGCGTCCACGCCCGCGAAGGCCGCGGAATCCGGCGGCCACGCGACATCCGAACACCCACCGATCGCGCCGCGCCTCCTCTCCGCGCTCATCGCCGAACTTGGCCGCGTTCACGATGTGCCGGCGCTGCTGACCCTGGCCCAGACCGCCACGAGTGGGGGTGCGGTCGCGGAGGCGGAGCGTGCCCTGCGTTCGGCGGTTGAAATGGACGGGCAGTCCTTCGACGCGGCGTTGGCACTGGCCCGGCTGCTGGCGGCGCGCGGGGAGCTGGACGCGGCCGAGGCGGAGTGCCGCCGGGCGCTGAAGCTCGCGCCGGACGACGTGGAGACGCACGTCCTCCTCGCCAATTGCCTGGACGACCGGCAGCAACATGCCCAGGCCGAGGCGCTCTATCGCCGCGCTATCGAACTGGCACCGAGCAGCGTGGCGGCCCATTACAATTATGGCGTCCTGCTGGTCCGGTTGGGTCGCCGCGCGGAGGCTGAGGAGCGCATTCGCACGGCCGTGGCGCTGGCGCCAGAAGAATCGGCGGCACTGACCACCCTGGCGACGCTGATCGCGGATGATGACCGTCTGGACGAGGCGGAGCCGCTCTACCGTCGTGCCCTGGCGCTCGACCCGGCCAATGCCCGCGCACATCGCCAATATGGTCTGCTGCTGGCCCGCCGCGATCGGATCGCGGACGCGGAAGCGCGGCTGCGGCGGGCGGTCGCTCTAGATCCCGGCGATGGTGTCGCGCTGCTGCAATTGTGTGCGGTGCTGGACGAGCGGGGCCGGCATGACGAGGCCGTGGCGCTGTTTCGTCAGGCCTGCGAGACTGATCCAGCGCAAACTGAGGCGTATTTCCAGTTCATGCTGCGCCACGATCCGGACAACAGCGGCGCACTAGGGAACCTGGCCCGTGTGCTCGCGAGCGCGGGTCGGTGGTCTGAAGCGGTGGAGCTCTTGCGCCGCGCCACGTCCCTCGCCCCGGAGGACACTGGATTGCTGGGCTTGCTGGGACTGGCCCTCGCCGAAGTGAATCTGAACGCCGAGGCGGAGGCGGTCCTGCGGCGCGCGCTGGCGCTGGATCCTGGCGATGAGGGCGCGCGCGGGCGGCTGGCCAGCGTGCTCTGGGATGCGGGCCAGCGCGAGGAGGCCATCGCCTTGCGACGCGCGGGAGCCGAGCGCGCGCCCACCAGCGCGCGCGCCCACATCGCGCTCGCGGACTTGTTGAGTGAGTCCGACCAGATCGCGGAAGCCGAAGGGCTGTATCGCCGTGCGATCGAGCTAGCTCCGGATGAGGCGGCGGCACATCTGCACTATGGATTGCTGCTGGCGCGTCAGGGACGCACGCACGAGGCCCAGGCGGCCTATGGACGTGGTCTCGACCTGGCGCCAGGCGAGGCGGAGTCGCACGCCTACTACGCGTCGCTGCTGCTTTCGCTTGACCAGATGGCCGAGGCCGAACGGCATTTGCGCCGAGCGCTGGAGCTCGATCCGCGGTCGGGGTCAGTGGCGGCGCAACTCGCGCAACTGCGCGAGCGCGCGGGCTGGACAGACGAGGCGGAGGCACTCTATCGCCAGGCGGTGGTGCTGGAGCCGCGGAACGCGGCCCTCGCCCTGCAACTGGGTGCGCTGTTGGAGCGGCGCGGTCTGGCCGATGAGGCGCAGCCGCTGCTGCGGCGGGCGGTGGACCTGGCACCCAGGCAGCCGGCCGCGCATCTGGAATACGGTCTGCATCTGGCGCGGCGGGGCGAAGCGCGTGACGCGGTGGTCGTGTTGCGCCGAGCGGTGGCGCTCGCTCCGGAGGAGGCTGGCATCCACAGCGCGCTGGGACGAGTGCTCGAAGAGCTTGATCGGGTGGAGGAGGCCGAGGCCGCGTACCAGCGGGCACTCGTCCTTGCGCCAGACTCCGCCGCCGCCCACCTGGATTACGCGCTCATGTTGATGCGCAACGAGCGCTGGGGCGAGGCCGAAGCGACGCTGCGCCAGGCGGTGGCGCTGGCGCCGGAGGAAGCGGCCACGCACATGGAGCTGGCGCGTTTGCTCGAAAGTCGCGGGCGGCAGGACGAGGCGGTGGAGCTCTATGCGCGGGCGGTGGAGGTGGATCCGCCGGGCGCCGAGCGATTCTTCCGTCGCGACCTCGCGCGGTCGCCGGATGATGTGAGCGCACTGGTGAATCTGGCGAATGTGCTGACGAGGGCGGGGAGAACCGACGAGGCCGAGCGCCTCTATCGCCGGGCGCTGGAGGATGATCCAGACGACGATGTGACGCTCGTCAATCTCGGCCTGTTGCTCCAACGCGTTGGTCGGCTGGAGGAGGCGGGTCGGGTGCTGACGCACGCGGCGGACCTGCGGCCCGATGACGCACGGGTGCGGTTGATCCTGGCCGATCTGCTGGTGCAGCGAGGCGCGCCCACGGAGGAAGTCGAAGCCCTTTATCGGCATGCGCTCGAGTTCCAACCCGACGCGGTCGATGGGTTGATCGGTCTGGCCAATGTTCTCGACACGCGCGGACACGCGGCCGAGGCCGAGCCGTTGTACCAGCGTGCCCTCGCCCTGGACGATACGAATTGGGAGGCGCACTTCCATTACGCCATTTTGCTGAGTGATGTTGGACGGGACGACGAGGCCGAGCGCGAATACGGCCGCACGCTGGAGCTTGGCCAGGACCTGGCATCGCCGCACCTGGGCTACGCGCGCTTCCTCGCGCGCCGTGGTCGGGGCGCCGAAGCCGCTGACCACTACCAGCAAGCGATCACCCACGGGCCGGACGATCCCGAGGCGTACCTCGAGCTGGCCAGCGTGCTCGCGCAACTCGATCGACGCGCGGAGGCTCGAGAGGCATTCGCGCGTGCGCTTGTGCTCGTGCCATCGAGCGCCCGCATTCCCGTGCGCTTCGCGGAGGTGCTTTGTGGCTGGGGCGCGCGCGCGGACGCGGAAGCGCTGCTCCGCCAGACGGTGGCGCGGCGGCCGGCCTCGGTGGCGGCGCGGCTGGCGCTGGCCGCGTTGCTGGACGACGCTGGTCGAAGCGCCGAGGCCGCGGACGAGTATCGGCAGGCGATGGACCTGGCCCCTGACGATGCCGATGTTCGCGCCGCGCTGGCGCGCCATCGCGCGCGGGCAGGCGTCACACCCACATCAGCAGGCGATCCGGCTGGATCGGAGCTGACGGGGATCATCGCGGCGCTCGGCCCGCTGGGCGCCGGTTCCCCGCTCTCGGCGCCGCTGCCCCGCGACGCGGTGGGGACGGCAAAGGCCCCACCGCCGACGCTGCATGCCGACGTGCCAACCGATACGCTGGTGGAGCTCGCGCCGCGGACGGGACCGCTGGGGTCGGTGGCCGCTCCACGAACCGGGCCGCTTGGCGCGATGACGGCGGCGCGGACCGGCCCACTCGCCTCGCCGGCCACGCCCGTCAGCGGGTCGGGCGACGCACCCAGCCGGCTGGCGACACCGCCGGGCTCGCCGGGGCCTTCCAGCGCGGCGGAAACGGAAGCGGCCCACCGGCGCCGCTGGCTCTCACGTTTCTTCGGGCGCCGGTAGGCCGCGGGAACCGGTCGGAACGCTCAGGCGGAACGCTCAGGCGGAACGCTCAGGCGGAACGGGCGCGCTGGGAGCTCTCGCGTACCGCCTGGAAGCCCAGGCCGGGCCTGGGAGCAAAGAGGTATGCCCAGAACATGCCGACGGCGAACCCCATGATGAACAGGCGCGTGAAGCGCGATCCCGCGCGAAGTTGCTTGCCAGTAGTCTGGATGAGGTTCAGCCGCGCGACGGAGCGGGCGGGACGTTGGGCGCGCGTCACGGTGCGGGCGCGCTGAGCCACATTGGTCTGGATCGCTGACTTTGCCGCGCTGGACGCCTTCGCCGCGCTGGCGGCTTGCGCCGTGGACTTCGACGCGAGAGCGACCGCTTGCCCGCGAAGCGCGCGCGACTGACCCATGCCGACGCGGACGGCACCGAGGCGGAACGTACTGAGGCGGAGTGGGTTGGCGAGCGTGGCAGCGCGCAGGCGAGTTGGTGTGGGTGCGGGACGTCGCAGCAGCGACCAGCCGCGCGAGCCAAGGCGGATCCCGGCGAGCGAGAGCGGCGCCCAGCGAGCCAGAGAGCGAACCTGAAGCCTGGTCACGCGCGCTTCCATCCGCCCGGTGAGGCCGCTCCACCAGCCGCGCGCCGCCAGCGGCGCCACGGCCGCCGCGCCCTGTGCCCACCCTATGCGTTTGCCGAGGCGCCAGGCCGAGCGGATGGTCCGCGGAGCGTGTCGCGCCAACTGGGCGCCCGCGGCCAGGTTGCGGGCGCCGTCCAGCGCTCTATTCACACCGCCGCGAGGTGCGTCGGTCAGCGCCCGCGCGCGCAGGCTGAACTGGCTGATGGCCATGTGTGATCGGTACTCCCTTCAGTGGGGTCCTCGCACTGTGCGATGAGCCCGAACTGGAAAGGAGCGCGCACGTTCCGTGCCACGTGGGCCCGGTTGGGTTGCCTGGGTTGTATCGGGCCGCGCTAGATCTGCCGCGCCTCGACGCCGCGCAGCCGGCGGGAGAGGACGGCCAGCAGGCGCAGGGCGATATCGGGGTCCTCACGCAGCGCGACGCGGAAGTCGACGCCCTGGAGCACGAGCACGCGCGTGGGCTCAACGGCGGTTACCGTCGCGGACCGGGGCAGGTCGTCGAGCAAGGACATCTCGCCGAAGACATCGCCGGGGCCCGATGTGCCGAGCTCGCGCGGCTCGCCCCCGAGCTGCTGGGTGACGCGCACGCGGCCACTCACGATGACGAAAAGGCCAACACCGGGGTCGCCCTCACGCAGGATCACGTGGCCGGCGGGAAAGTCCCGTTCGGCGCACGCCGCGGCGAGAAGATCCAGATCGCGTTTGCTCAGGTCGAGGAACATCGGCACTTTGCCCAGCAGGCGCACGTGCGCCTCCCGCTGGGCCTGATTGGTCGCCGCCGGTTTCGCCTGGTCGCCAGAGGCCGCGCGCCGCTTGCCGAATCCGAACATGCCGTCTCCGCCTTTCACCGTGGCCGGCCCTGGGGGGCCACGTGGGACCATCCGCGACCATCTGGCCGCTCATGCGCGGCGCGATGTCCTGGCGCACGCGGACACACATTCCGCCCGCTATCGCGCATTATACACTACGCTCGCTGCGCGCCGAACCTCTCACGCCGCGCGCACCGACCTGGTGCGCGGGCATTCCTGTAACGCTGACGCTATGGCAACGCTAACGAGGTGGCGGGCAGTGGACGACGTGGGTCGGGGGGCCCATCGCCGCGGGGCCGCCGGGTGTTTCTCCGCGTTTCTCGTGCCAAACTCGTAGTGCCAGGTATTCGGTGTCGCCATGACGCCGGCAAGTGGCGCGGCCCCTTATGCGGCCCCGCATGCGACACGGATCGCGTGTGAGCGGATGAGCATGCCTTTGGGCACTTGTCAGGTCCGGTACAATGGACGTGGGCCGGCCGCCAGGTCGGTACGCGCGGCATGGCCAGCGGGTCGGGCGCGCCACCTACATCGAGGGCGGATGAGCCAGTGGGCGGCATTCCGCCGGGCGGCGCCACGGAAGGAGTCACCATGGACGACCAGGACGCGGTGAACCGATGGCTCGCGCCCGCCGCTGGCGGCGGGCGCGGCGCGGACCAGCCGTCATTCAACGCGCCAACGGACGGCGATGACGACCCGTACGCCCCGACCGCACGCTATATCTACGACAACCGAGGAGGTGCCGCCAAAGGGCAAACCCCGGTGGGAAACGGCGGAGGCGTGGGCGAGACGGCGGCAGGTTGGGGCGCGGGATCCTTGGAGCCAGCGGGCGGCGCCGCGCCGTTCGCTGGCACGGCGGGCGCCTGGGGTCCGCGGAGCGGTGCCGGCGGCGTTGCGCCCGATGATGGCCAGCCAGGATATGGCCAGCCGGCGTATGGTCAGGGCGGTAGTTCGCCGTACGGCCCGTATTATGGTCCGATCGGGGGCTCGGGCTTACCTCAGGTTGCGGCGACGCCGGGCCAGCTCGCCGCGCCCGGGGCGCCGGATCCGACGGGCGGCTACTCGGGCTTTATCTATGTCCCATACGCGCCGTTCCCGCCCGGGACACCGCCAGCGCCATCCGCCGAGGAGGCGATGTGGCAGGGCATCATGAGTCTGGCGGAGCCGTTCGCGCCGCTCACCACGCTCGGTCTGTTCGCGTCGGCGCTGATTGTGGTCCTCGGTGCGTTCTTCTTCGGGTTGGCGGTCAACGAGGGCGATTGGGCCAGCGGCGTCCACGACGCGGGAGTGGCCGGGATCGCGCTGGCGGCGGCCTACGTCATCGGCATGGCGGTGCGTCTGGTCATCGGCCGGCGGGCGATCACGGCGCTCCTGCTGGCTCTCGTCGCGGCCGTGCTGCTTGGCGCCACTGGCAGTGGGGCGCTGGTGCTGAGCGATCCGCTCCATCTGGTTCAAGCGCGCGCACAGGAGGCGGCCCACGATTACGGTGGCGCGGCCACGGAATATCAACTGGCGGGTCGATCACACGACGTCGCGCGGGTCCTTGACGAGTGGGGCGAGACGCTGGTCAAGGACCACGTCTACGATGCCGCCACGCAGAAGTTTGGCATCGTCATCACCACCTATTCCAGCTATCCGGTCGAGTTCCATCGCGCCTGGAGCGACCTCTTGAGCGCGTATGCCACATGGCTTGGATCGGCGACGGCGGCGACCCAACTTCCCTATGACGGCATCGTGCTCGATCTCGCCGGCTACGTTCACGATCCTGGCTGCGACACGGCCTGCCAGGGCACGCTGCTGGGTCTGGAGGCGCGGGCGCACTACCAGGAGGGCGTCATGCTGGCCGGGCAGCAGGACTATCCCAACGCGATCGTGCAGTTCGAGGACGTGGCCACGCATTTCGCGCATAGCGCGTTCGCTCCGCGCGCCCATCGCGCCGCCGCCAGCGCGTACTACGCGTATGGAGAAGCGCAGATGCGCGGGAACCCGTGCTCCGACGCGGTGCCAACCTTCAAGACACTCGCCAGTCATTACGCGGATACGCCGGAGGGCGCGAAAGCCAGGGCCGCGCTCCGCACGGCGGTCGAGGTGTATGGTCACGTGCTGGCACCGCCCAGCCCCCACATGACGATCTATCTGTCGCGAGGTGTCAGCCTGCCGAGCTATTTCTCGGATGACTACGGTGCCGCGCTGGGTTCGGACGGGTGGTACACGTTCGCGCACGTGGCGCCTGGAACGTACTACTGGTCGGCGGGGATTCCGGGTGTGGGGCAGATTCCCGAGGTCAATCTCGCCACGGGCGCGCCATATCCGCTGTCGGTGGCGCCGCTCTGCCCGGACCAGCTGAACTCATGCGCGTTCGACCAGGGCTATTGCATTTGACGCGCTGGGTAGTGAACGGATGGGGTATTGCCAGTGGGCGTACAATGAATCTGGCAATAGACCGGCCAGGCACGGGTCGCGGGCCGAGGCACGACACGGACGCCGCTGGCGCGCATGATGGACGCGGCGCGCGCCGCCGGGCCAGACAGATTTTTGGGCCCGAGCGGCGAATGGTGGGATGAGGGTAGACACATGGACGAACAGCGCATCATCGACGACGGCCGCGGGTGGGAGGAGCGCGCGGCGGGCTCAGGGAACAGGCCCTCCGGCGCTCAATCAGCGCCGGAGGAGCCACCGGGGCAGACCGACACGCCGCGGGCACAGATCGGCGGCGAATCGAGCACTCCTGGTTATCCCGCCTATTCAGCGAATCACGCGAATCAGGCGAATGCGGGCGGCCTGGGGTATTCCGGATATTCGGGCACGCCTTCGACGCCGCTCCAGCCGGGCGACCCGTCGGTGCCGCTGTATCCGGGGTATCCAGGGTACCAGGGGTATCCAGGATACCAGGGCTATCCGGGGTATGGCGCGCATCCATCGGGGCCAGCTTATCCGCCGGTATCCGGCTATCCTCCGGCGCCGGGCTATCCCCCTGGAATGCCCGGCGCGCCGGGGTATCCCCTGTACGGGGTGCCGGGCATGCCGTGGCAGCCGGGCATGCCGTGGCAGCCGGGCATGCCGTGGCAGCCGGGCATGCCGTGGCAGCCGGGCATGCCGTGGCAGCCGGGCATGGCGGTGCAACCGCCGATCGCGCCGGCCACGCCGCGTCGCTCGTGGTTCGGCAGGCTGACACGTGGGCTCTCAACGCGCAGCGCCGTGCTGATCCTGGCGGCTGGATTGGTTCTCGCGGGCGTCGCCGCGGCCGTCACCGTGCTGCTGGATCTGGGCGATTGGGCGGCGGCCGGCATCGCGGCGGGTGCCGCTGGATTGACGGCGGGCGTCATCATCTTTGCCATCATCATTGTCCGCACCGCACGACCGCGCCAGATCGCCACCGCCAGCGCGCTGGGGCCCGTGGCCGCGCTGATCCTGTTGGTCGTGGGCGGGCTGGGACTCGCGTTGCCCGCGCCACTGCATCTCGCTCAGGCGCGAACGCTGGAGGGGCAGGGGGCCTGGAGCGGAGCGATTCACGAATACCAGTTGGCGGGACAGAAGGCGCCGGATAGTCAGGACATCGCCCGGGTCTACGTGGAATGGGGCGACGCGCTGTATCACCAGGGCGACTTCGCGGACGCGATCCAGCGCTTTGAAACCGTGATCACGACGTACCCGAACGCCACGGACGAGGTGCAACGGGCCCGGGACGACGAGGCGCGGGCGCGCTACGACGACGGGACGCGCTCGCTGAGTCAGAAGGATTACGCGGAGGCGATTTACGAATTTGAGCAGGTGGAGCAGCGGTTTCCTGGAAGCCCGTACGCCCGACAAGCTCACCTCGGTGCGGCCCAGGCGTACTATGCGCTGGCGCAAGTGAATCTGACGATCGTGTGTGGTGACGCCTTGGAGGAGTATCAGACGCTGGCGGGCAAGTACGCCGATACGCCCGAGGGCGGCAAGGCACGGGCGGCGCTGGCCGCGCCAGCGCGGGTGTCTGGCGTGCTGGTGGCGTACCCCACCAATCCCCAGCCGACGATGTACCTCTCCGCAAGCGCGACGGGCAGCCCCGGCGAATACAATTTCTCGTTGGACTACCACGCCGCGGTCGCGCATGCGGGAGCATTCGTCTTTCCGCATGTGAAGCAGGGCAAGTACAATCTCTCGGCCCTCCTGCCGGATGGCTCGGGTGTCTACTGGCTCAACCGCGAAACCAACAACATCTACACCATTGTCGTTGGACCGGTTTGCCCGCTGGACCTCGGCCAGTACAGCTATGCCTGAGGTCGGCCAGGAACAAGTGGCGGCGCGAGGAAGGACCGATGCTCTACACGCAAAAGGTGCTGGCCGAGCTGGAGGCGCGCGCCGCCCGTTTCGCTGGCTACCAGCGCACATTTGACCATGACCTGGGGGTGTATCGCGAGGCGCTCGCGAGCCTGGGAGCGCGCTATCGGTCGGCGGCGGCCGTCGTCGCGACCCAGGCTGGGCTGATGGAGGGGGAGTCAGCCGGTGCCGTGCCCACCGGCGAGTACGATGCCTGGCGCGCCGGCGGCGGTGCTGGCGTGCCCGTGCGGCCGTTCGGCCAGGCGTTCGCGCACCACGAGGCGGCCCGTGCCTGGGCAGAGGGTGTGCGCGGGATCACCACGTTCGCGGTGGATGGCAGTCAGCTCATGCCCTGGCGCGACGCGTCCATTCCCGTGGCACTCGTGCAGGCGGGCCTCTTCGAGAATCCGCATCGTCCACCGGACCCGTACATCAAGGATGTCGAGGTGGCCGTGCTGACGCCGGACGATCTGCTGCGCGGGCCCGGCGGTGGCGCGGATCGCGGGGGCGGGAGCGATGGGGAGGACGGGGACGATGGGGGCACGGCGCTCGACGCGGGGCGGCGCGGCGAAGAAACCGTGCCAGCTCAGGCCATTGTCCACCTGCACCGCTTTCAGTTGGAGGCGCGGGTGCTCATCGCGCGGATGGAGCACCACGCGGCGCGGCCCGAGCCTGAGCGCCTGGTCGTGGGCTTTCTCGACGGGAGCCTGATCGTCTCGTTCGCGCTCAAGATGGCGGCGGCCTACCGCGAAGCGTACGTTGACACGGCGCGTGCGCTGCTGGACGCGTCGGCCCGCTGCCGCGTTCCGCTGGTGGCGTACATCGACACCAGCTATGCGCGCGACGTCGTGAGCATGCTGCGGCACCTGCCGATGGGGGACGCTACGATCGCCCGTGCTGGCGCGGCGGCGGCCGGGGCGGATTTGCCGGCGGCGCGCGGTGTGCACGACGCGCTCTTGTGGCACCACGCGCTGGCGTGGGGGGATCGCAGTCCCGCGTTTCTCTCGGCCCGTGGCGATGTGCTGGGGGCGTACGGTGCCCACGGTGAGGCGATTGCTTTTGTCGCGTTCCAGGCCGCGCTGGACCGGCCACCCGTTCGGCTGGAGTTTCCGCGCTGGGTGCTGGAGGCGGGACTCCTAGATCGCGTGATGGACGCGGTGCGGGCGGAGGTCATCGCCGGCAATGGCTATCCATATCCGCTAGAGGCCGCCGACGCCGTGGCGGTGATCTCGATGGCTGACCGTGCGCAGTTCTACGCGCAGTTCCAGAAATTTGCCGAGCGCCAGGGTCTGGGGCTGAGCTTTTCGCGCAAGGCGCTCAGCAAGAGCCGGCGGCGGGTGTAGAGGGGGCCTCGCCCCAGGGGGGACCCCAGCCCCCAGTGGGGTCCTCGCCCCCGACCCCTCCCCGTTGCGACGGGGAGGGGAGTCCGGCCCGCGACGCGCGGCGGCTAGGGGGGGGAGGGGAGCGAGAGGAGCGAGGAGGTGCCCACCTGGACCGGTTCGCGGTCGTCGTGCTAGCGCTTTTTGGCGTGGGCGAGGTGGTCGGCGCTCCAGAAGTAGCCGGTGATGGTCTTGCCATCCACAATGTGCCCGCCGCGGATGAGCGAGAGGAGCTCGCCGCGCTTGACCTTCTTGATGGCGGCCACCTCGTCGGTGTCCTGGATGCCGGAGACACGCTTGAGCTTGGTGGCGAGGTAGAGGTGGTAGTGCTCGTCGGTGAAGCCGGGAGAGGTGTAGTACTCGCCCAGAAGGTCCATGGAACTGGCCTCGTAGCCGGTCTCTTCGGTCAGCTCGCGGCGCGCGGCGTGTTCTGGCGCCTCGTCGCCGCGGATGATGCCGGCTGGGATTTCGAGGAGGGTGCGGCGTACCGGGTCGCGGAACTGCTCGATGAGGAGGATTTCGTCGGTCTTCTCGAAGTATGGAACGATGACCGCGACCGGGTCGTGCTCGACGACCTCGCGTTTCTTGATGCGCCCGTCTTCGGTGATCACCTCGTCTTCGCGCAGTGTGACGATGTGTCCCTTGAAGATCACGCGCGAGTTGCGCACGGTATTTGGTGCGCTGGACACTGGCCTCCCCCTTTCCCCGCGGGCGGAGCGTGCGCCCGCTCTCCCAACGCATGCGTCCTGGCCCGAGCGGCCGGCGGGGCGTGACGGCGGGCGCGGCATCCCGCGCCAAACCCCGGCGCCTATATCACGCGCCAATCCCAGGAGAGTAAACCACAAGGATTGCGGCGGGACAATGGGGCCGCTATAATGGCGACGGCGCCCGATGAGGTTCGCCGCCGCGAGCGGGGGATCATGCGACTGCCGGTGGCAGCGCCCCGCCGGCTGGAAAGGACCCCCGGCTGGTGGCTGGCATCGACGCATCGCGTCAGGCATTCTTGGAGCGGCGGCTGGCGGAGGCGAAGGCAGAGGCCGATGTGACGGCGAACGCGGCGCCGCCGTTCGCGGGCGAGCGACTGTCGCGCGCTGACGTGGAGTGGCTGGTCGCCGACCGCGCCGCGCGTGGGGCGGAAGCGCGTGGCGCGGACACGCGCGGGAAAAGCGCGCGCGGGGCGCTGGCCGATGCCCTCGATCTGCGTCGGGCCGTTCTGCGGGAGGGCGGTGATCCTATCGACCTCTCGGGGATGACCTTGTCGAGGGCGCAACTGGATGACGCGGACCTGGCCGGGGCGAATCTGCGACGGACGCGTCTGGAGCGGGCCAATTTGTACAGGGCGACACTCGCCGGTGTGGACCTGGACGATGCGGTGCTCACGGGCGCGAATTTGAGCGGAGCCAGTCTCAAGGACGCGCGCGCGCAGCGCGCGCGGTGCGAGGGCGCTATCTTCAGCCTCGCGGACTTGAGTGGAGCGGATTTCAAGCTCGCGGTGCTGGACTGCGCAGACATGCGGCTGGCGTGTCTCAAAGGGACGGTTCTGCGCACCAAGCGGTTGAGCGGCGCCAAGTTTCGCAGGGCGCACCTGGAAGGCGCGGACCTCCAGGGGGCGCAACTGGTGGCGGGACACCCCGACGACGAGGAGCTAGCACGGATTCGTACGTGGATACCGGAGTTTCCGCGGCGGCTCGACGCCGCGAACTTGCGAGAGGCCTTCTTCGATTCGGCGACGATCCTCAAGGGCACCGTCCTGGCGGTTGGGGGCGACGCGGTCCGTGTGGTGGACGCGCACTGGAACGATGTGAATCTGGCCACGGTGAGCTGGAGCCATCAGTTCGCGCGGCGCGGAGCGCGGCTTGGGGATGAGATCATGGCGCGCCGGGGGCAGGGAGGGTCTGGCCCGGCCGTGGACGCTGAGGACATGCATGACGCGGTGCGCGCCAATCGGCAGCTGGCGGTGACGCTGCGCGGGCAGGGCCTGAATGAGGAGGCGGACATCTTTGCCTATCGGGCGCAACTCTGCCAGCCCGACCTACTCGGCCGGCGGGTGCGGGAGGGTGAACGGGGGAGTGTCGGCGCGCTGCTGTTCTCGTGGTTTCTCTGGCTCCTGACGGGCTACGGCTATCGCATGAAGCGCATCGTCTTCACGTACGCGATCGTCGTGCTGGCGTTCGCCGGGGCGTATTACGCCTTTCAGGGAGGGCCATTGCCCTTCGCGGCGATGGGCCACTCCGGCGCGGCGGCGTCGCTCGCGGCCGTCTGGCACAAGGGCATCGAGGCGCTCGTGCTCAGTGTGACGGCCTTTCATGGTCGGGTCTTCGCGGGGGGCTTCGGCGCGGCGACCCCGCAGGGCGTGGTGACGGCCATCGAGGCGATCTTCGGGTTGGTGATTGAGGGCGTGTTCATCGCCATGCTCACGCAGCGGTTCTTCAGCCGCTAGTGGGCGCTACTGTCATGCCCAGCGGCTACTTGCTGACCGATGCGCGCTATTCTGAAGCGGCCGCGGTGACGCGCGGCCGGGCCCGGGTACCGCCGTGGACGCGGTGTCGGCATTGCGGGTACAAAACGTGCGCACGGGAACATCCAGCCAGGCGCCAGTATGTCAAGCCGCCGCGGTGCGCTGGGGCGAGCATGCGCCGTTGGTGCCAATTGGGGGCACCAAGCTGAATGCGCCAGGCGGGAGGAGAGACGATGCCACGCGGAGACAAGTCAGCGTACACGGATAAGCAGAAGCGCCAGGCGGAGCACGTCGAGAAGGGCTACGAGGAGCGCGGAGTGCCGGAGGATGAGGCCGAGCGCCGCGCGTGGGCGACGGTGAACAAGACATCGGGTGGTGGCAAACGGAGTGGATCTGGGCGCAACCACGCTGAGAACCACGAGCCGGCGCGGCGTGGCGGTGAGTTGGGCGGGCAGGCGTCGGCCGCGCGGCCAGCCTCGGCGCGATCGGAGTCGGCGCGCAAAGCCGCG
>JANWHL010000023.1 GCA_025450405.1 Ktedonobacterales bacterium | reverse complement strand
TGGTGCTGCTGGACGGGGCGCAGTCCGTTCCGCATCTGCCAGTGGATGTGCGCGACCTCGACTGCGACTTCCTGGCGTTCAGCGGGCACAAGATGCTGGGGCCGACGGGCATCGGCGCGCTCTGGGGACGTGCGGAGCTGCTGGAGGCGATGCCGCCGTTCCTGGGCGGCGGCGACATGATCCGCGAGGTCCACCTCAGCGGGTCCACCTGGAACGACCTCCCCTGGAAGTTCGAGGCGGGCACGCCGGCGTTCATCGAGGCCGTGGGATTCGGCGCGGCGGTGGACTATCTGGCGGGCCTGGGCATGGAGCGTGTCCACAACCATGAGCGTGCTTTGGTGACCTACGCGATGGAGCGGCTGGCGGCGGTGCCCGAGTTGACAATGTACGGGCCGCCGGCGGCGCGGCGCGGTGGCGTGGTCTCTTTCACCCTGGCGGATATACACCCGCACGATCTGGCGACGCTGCTGGACCGCGACGGCATTGCCGTCCGCGCTGGGCACCACTGCGCGCAGCCATTGATGGAGCACTATCACCTGGGCGCGACAGCGCGGGCCAGCTTCTACGTCTACACCACCGCGGCGGAGATCGACCTCCTGGCAGAGGCGCTGGAGCGGGCGCGGGCGGTCTTCGCGTTCTAGGAACGGGGAGCAAGGCGAGCGTGGACGACGATCTCTATCGACAATACATCCTGGACCATTACCGCGACCCGCGGAACCACGGGCACCTGGAGGCACCAGATTGCCACGCGGCGGAGACCAATCCGCTCTGTGGCGATCGGGTGGAGCTGGACCTGAAACTGGACGGTGATCGGGTGGCGGAGGTGCGCTTCGACGGCCGCGGCTGCGCCATCAGTCAGGCTTCCGCCTCGATGCTGACGGAGCGGATCGAGGGCGCCACGCTGGAGGAGCTGCGGGCCCTGCGTCCGGCCGACATCCTGGAGATGCTGGGCGTGACGATCGGCCCGGCGCGCCAGCGCTGCGCGCTGCTGGGTCTGCGTGTGCTACACGAATGCGTCGGCGGCCCTTACACCGGCCGCTATGACGAGGACATGGCGGATGACCCCGCCATGGAAGAGCCGGCGGCGGACGTCAAGTAGTCCATCGCGGACCGCATCCATAACCTGGCGGGCGTCTACCGGACACCGCGAGGAGCGGAGGCGGAAGACCTCACCCTATGCCCCATCCCATGGGGAGACCGCACGCTAATGGGCCGCGACGGGCGGCACGCCGCGCGCCTCGCGCGGGAGGATGCTGGCGACGCCGCAGAGGAGCGCCAGCAGCGCGCTCGGCCAGAAGAGGAGGCCGACACTGAGGGTAGTGGCCGGCGTGGCCAGCATGAGCGCGGCCGCCGCGACGAGCAGGATGCTGTGGCCCCGGGCGGAGTGACGCCGGACGTGGAGCAGGGCGCCAACCGCCACGCCGGTGGCCAGTAGCGCGAAAATATAGAGCAGGGCCGCGGCGAATTGCCCGGCCGCCGCCAGGAAGGCCGCGCTGGCGGGAAGATCGGCTGTGCCGCCGCCCGCGGGGAACGCGAGGTCAGTCCAGGCGCGCATTGGCAGCAGGATCGCCACGAGCACCCCCAGGATGCCCGCAATCCCGCACACCAGCCCGCTCACCAATTCCGTCCGCCTCGCTACGCGCATGTGCCGGCCCCTCCACATCGCGGGCCGGCATCTCTCACCTACCGGCCAGCCACATTGTAGACCATGTGAGGATGAGTACGCGAGCGGTGCGCCGATCCGTCAGCGCCGCGGCGGCTCGGATGCTGGCGGCGTGCCGGGACCTGACTGAGGCGCCGGACCGCCGCTCGTCTGGGGTGGCGATTGGGGGCCAGACGGAGGATTCCCCATCGGCCATTGATTGGGTCCGGGACCCGAGACCGGTGCCTGAGGTGGGTAGGGCTGGCCAGTGGGCGCGCCCGGTGCGGACGGCCCAGATGGCGGCGCCCAGGCGCCTTGCGCGCCGGGGATGCCGGACGTGCGCGGTCCGCTCGGTCCCCCCGGTGCGCCGAACGCGGCGGCCCAAGATTGGGGCGCCCACGCGCCTGGTGGCGGGGCGGGCGGCCCCGACAGGGGGCCCTGATTGGGTGGGCCAGGTGGCATTCCCTGGCTGGGCACGCCCTGATATGATCCTGGCGCTGGCTGCGGTAGCATGGCGCCCGGTGGCATGGCGCCGCCTGGGCCGCTCGCCACCGGCCCAGGACGCATCGGCGCCGATGGGCCAGCCGCGGCGGGTGGCCCAGACGCCGAATCGGCCCCAACGCGGACGGCCGGTATGTTGCCCGCGGCGACCTGTGCTGCTCCGGGCTGCCAGGGAGGCGGACCGCTTGGTGCGCTTGGCGGCCGCGCGGCCGCCGGCACACCGCGCACGCGCGGGACCTTGAGGGCCCAGACCAGCCCAGCGAGCAGCACGATGAGCCCAAGCAGGGCGGCGATGGAGCCCCCGATCTGACGCCCTCGACCGGCGAGGGTGGGGTGGTCAAAGTCGTTGGTCGTATAGGCCGCCGGGTTCAGACCGAGCTCGTCGTAGAGCGTGATCGCCAGCACGTCTGGCGTGCCGCGATCCACCCACAGCACGACACGGCCATCTTTGAGGAAGCGTGATGGCAGCGCCGGATGGAACTGGCCACCGTCGATCAGGTAGGTGTGGGCATCCCCCGCCAGCCGGAGCTCGTTGCGGGCGTAGGCGCCATTGATCGTGATCTCGGTATACGCGGAGATGTGCCCATCCACTTCGACGGGGTCCACGGGCCGGGCCGTCACGGCATATGCCCCGCCGGCAAGCAGCACCGCCAGGCCGAGCACGAGCATGAGCAGACCCACCGCGAGCCGCCGCCGGGGCGACGCTCGCCAGCGCCGCAGTGTCGCCAGCCCTGGTATTCCCCGCTCCGCCATCCCGACCTCATCCTCTCATCCGCTCGGCAAGCCGCTCGTCTCGCGGCGCGTTGCTCGTCCATCCCCATTCTGGTCCCCGATGCCGCAATTCAGTGGAACGCGGCGTCGGCGTGGTGTCAGCGGGGCCGCGACCGTCCGTGCCCACCACCGCGCGGCGGGCCGCCCTGATCAGGTGCGTCGTAGGGGTCCACCGGGCGCCTCCCAGACGGCGGAACCGCACGACCCGGCGGTGGCTGGGGCGGCCAGGGGGCTTGTTGGTCCCAAGCCTGCTGGCCCCAGTCGGCTGGCTGCGCTGGGGGGCCATAGCCGCCCGCACCGCCATAGTCGCCGTTGGGGCTATACGGCGGCGCCGGCGGTTGGCCCCAGCCGCGATTGGGTGGACCCGGTGGTGGGCCGTGGGGCGCGCGCTGGCCGTAGGGATCCTGGCCATACGGAACCTGGTCGTGGCGCCCGCTCCCATATCCTGGGGGTGGGCCGTAGGCGTTCTGGTCGTAGCCGCCCTGCCCAAAGTCGCCCTGGTCGTAGCCGCTCCGTCCATGGCCGTGCGGCCCGTTGGGCTCGCCGCCATAATCGTTCCGGCTGTAGGGGTCGCGGGCGTACCTGTCCTGGTCGTCGCTGTTGAGATCATAGCCGCCGGTGTCGTAGCCACCGCCCCCGTAGCCCCCGGTGTCGTAACCATCGCCCCGACTGGCCGAGCCATACGCCGACGGCGTGCCATCCCAGCGCTCGCCAGCCCCGTCGTAACCATCCCATCCGCCCGGGCCGGCATAGGCGCCCTGGAGCGGTCCCGCCGGCGCGTAGCCGCGGCCGCCGGTCTCCATGTAGCCGGCGGATGGGCGCTGGCGCGGCCGCTTGCGACCCGGCAGGATCATCGGGATAATGACGCCCAGCAGCATGAGAATGAGTCCGGCACCCCCCACGCCCGCGCCGAGGAGTCGCGTGTTCTCTTTCGACTGGTATGGATGCTGGTAGTCCGGGGTGCTATAGTTGGTCGGATGCTGGTCGTGCTGGTCATACAGCGTTAGGGCGATGACATCCTCCGTTCCGCCGTTCACCCAGAGGATCACCTTGCCATCGAGGTAGAACTTGTCAGGCAGCGCCGGCTGAAAGGTCGTCCGGTTGACGATATAGGTGTGCGAGTCGCCTGTGAGGCGCAGCTCATTGTGATCGTATCCAGCGCTGGTGGAGACCTCGGCGTAGTTGGCGACCGTCCCCGTGATCTCCACGGGACGCACGGCCTGGGCGCCCAGGAAGATGAAGGCACCAACGGCGAGCGCGACCACGCCCAGCCCGATTGAGCCCCAGCGCACGAACATCATGTTCCTCACTATTCCCCGGGCCGTCCACCTAAAGGCCTGGTTGATCGACCCGGAAGATGATTCAGAATAATCGCCACATGGCCGGGATGGCCCCGCTTGGCCGGTGCGCATCCAGACAGAATGCGGGACAGTATTGACCAGGCGGTGTTGGCCAGGTGATACGACGGGCTTAAGTGTAAAGGAGGCAGGTCGCCACGTCAAGCGGTGATGCCGCACCACTGGGGTATCACTGGTTGGCCGTGTCGCCCGCGCTGGACACATCCCCAGTCGTAGGGCGTGACTCGCCCCGCGTTGTAACCTCATGCGAGGTGCGGGCCGTGACTCCCCATCTCATACAACGCGCGAGACGCGACGACGGGGTGGCGAGGATGGACCCTGGCGAACCTGGGCCACCCCCCCGTCGATGTCTTTCAGCGGAAGGCACAGCGGTGGCGGACGGATGTCCGAGATTGCGCCGACAATGGAGGACCACATGCCGGATCACCGGTCATCGCCGCCCCTGTTGAGAATGGGCGCGTGGGATGTCGCGCTCGGCCGTGACATCTGCGGCGATTCGGAGTCCGCGCTTTCGCGCGAGTGGCTGGTCACCAATGGGCTCGGCGGATATGCGTCGGGCAGCATCGCGGGGGCCGCGACACGGCGCTATCACGGGCTGCTGGTGGCGGCGACGCGCCCGCCCGGGGGGCGTATGGTATTGGTGCCCAAGGTGGATGAGGAGGTCGTCTACGCTGACGGCGAGCGGGTGACGCTGGGCACCAACGAGTACGCGGATGGGACCCTCGACCCGCGCGGATACGTCTATCTGGAGTCCGTCGCGCTGGAGGGGAGCGTCGTCCGCTTCCGCTACGCCCTATCCGGTGGCGCCGTGCTGGAGAAGCGCGTATGGATGGAGCATGGGCGGAATATCACCTATGTCCGCTACGACCCGCTTGTTCCGCGGGCGCTTGGTGAGTCGCGCGGTGGGCCGGAGATGATGCTCCGCCTCGTGCCATACTGCGTCTGCCGCGATCACCACGGCGAGGAGCACGGAGCGCCGGACCGGCCCTATCGCGTCGAGCCTGTGGCGGGCGGCGTGCGCGTGTTGGCGCGGCCTGGCGCGCCCGCTTGCCGGATGGCGGTGGGGCCGGATGTCGATTTCTTGCCCACGGGCGTCTGGCACTGGCGCGTGCTGCACCGCGCGGAACGCGAGCGGGGGTTGGCTGCCGAGGAGGACGTCTTTCAGCCGGGCGTGTTCCAGGCGCCACTACGGCGGGACGGTGCCATCACCCTGGTGATCCGTGCCGAGGATGATCCACAAGATGTACGGGTCGGCCCGGATGATCCGCTGTGGGTGGGTTTGGGGACCGCGGCGCACGAGGAGGCCGCGGCGGTGGCGCTGGGCCGGGAGCGCGCCCGCGCGGCGGGGTTGCTGGCGCGCGCGGCCAGCCATTGGCGGCTGGACCACGAGGGCGCGGGCGCAAGGGTCCGCGCGCTCGATGGTGAGGACGATGTGGCGGAAGACGTGGCCGCCAGCGTCGTGCCCTCGCCGATCGACGAGGATGGCCCGCTCGATCCCGTGATCGGCCGGCTGGTGCTCGCCGCCGACCAGTTCCTGGTGGCGCGCCCGGTACCCGCTGGAACAGCGTCCGGCGCGGAGCCAGACTACGGCGCGGACCGCGAGGCGGACCACGAGGCGGACCACGAGGCGGACCGTGGCATGGACTTCGACGGACGCACGGTCATCGCGGGATACCCGTGGTTCACCGACTGGGGCCGCGACACCATGATCGCGCTGCCAGGGCTGACGCTGGCGACCGGCCGGCCAGAGCAGGCGCGGGCGTTGCTGCGCACCTTCGCGCGCCACGCCGATCAGGGGCTGCTGCCCAACCGGTTCCCGGATGACGGTGAGGCGCCCGCGGCGAGTGACTACAACACCGCGGACGCGACCCCCTGGTACTTCGTCGCGCTGGATCGCTACCTGGAGGCGACTGGGGACATGGGCCTGCTGGAGGAGCTCTTCCCGACCCTGGCGAGCATCGTGGCTTGGCACCAGCGCGGCACGCGCTTCGGCATCGGGATGGATCCGCGCGACGGGCTCATGCGGGCGGGGGCGCCAGGCGTCCAGCTTACCTGGATGGATGCCAAGGTGGACGAGTGGGTGGTCCCCCCCCGGCGGGGCAAGCCGGTGGAGGTGAACGGTCTCTGGTGTAATGCCCTCGCCCTGATGGCGGAGTGGGCACCGCGTGCGGGCACCCCGGCGGAGTCATATCGCGCGCTGGCCGAGCGCGCCGCGACATCGTTTCGCGAGCGCTTCTGGTACGCCGATGGCGGCTACCTGTACGACGTCGTAGATGTTGAGGGGGTGGAGGGGACGGTGGACGCCGCCCTCCGTCCGAACCAAGTGCTGGCGATGGCGCCGCGCCACAGCCCGGTCACGGTGGAGCGGGCGCGCATGGCTCTGGCCGCGGTCGAGCGATATTTGCTGACGCCGCTTGGCCTGCGCACCCTCGCGTCCTCTGACCCGAACTTTGCCGAACGCTACGTCGGCGACCAGCACGCGCGGGACGCCGCCTACCACCAGGGGACGGTCTGGCCCTGGCTGATCGGCCCGTATCTCGACATCCGCTGCCGTCTGGCCACGGACGCGGCGGAGGCGCGGGCGATCCGCCAGCGGGTGCTGGCGCCGTTCCGCGATCACCTGCTGGCGGCGGGGATTGGGAGCATCAGCGAGATCGCCGAGGGCAGTGCGCCGTTCCGCCCGGTCGGGTGCGTCGCGCAGGCGTGGAGCGTTGCGGAGGTGCTGCGGAGCTGGAGCGAGCTTTGAGCACGCGGCCCGTCGCACGCTCGCATGATACAATGGCGGTGTGGCGTTCGCGGTGAGAGGGGTGGCCGTGGCGAGCGGGAAGCGGCCTACGCGCAAACGCGGGGCGAACGCGTACGACCAGGCGCTCAAGCTCCTGGGCGAGCGCTGGGCGGCCCAGCTCGCAACATTCCTCTATCCCGGATCGCGAGTAGAGATGGCGCTGCCTGGCGACCTCCCGATCGGCGAGCGCCGGGCCGATTGGCTGTGGCGCGCCCACTACCGCGGCGAGACATGCGTGCTGCACGTTGAGTTCCAGCTGCGCGGCAAGCGCGATATGGCGCGCCGCATGTTCGTCTATGCCAGCCGAATCGTCGAACGGTATGCGTTGCCGCCGCGCGGCGTGCTGGTCTACCTGGTCCCGACGCGCCCGATGGTCGAGCCACCATTCCTGATGACGCATGCTGGCGACGACGTCATGTGGTATCCGTTCCAGGTCGTGAAGCTCTGGGAAGTAGATCCGGCGCCGGTGCTGACGGAGGAGCTAGCCGGATTGGTGCCGCTCGTGCCTCTCATGCGCGGCGCCGCGGTTGAGCAATTGCCGGCGTTGGCGGAGCGCGTGGTGTCGATTCCGGAGGTCGACGCGCTCCAGCGCGGCGATCTGTTGGGTGTGCTGGCGACCCTGGGGGCTCTGCGTTTTCCCATGGCCGATATCTGGGATCTGCTGAGGAGGGATAGCATGATGTCCGAGCTGATCGACGAACTGATCGAGGATTCGCCTTTCCTGCGGAAGATCCACGATGACGCGGTCCAGGAGGGTCGCCAGGAGGGCGCGCTGGAAGGTGCGCGGTCCATCGCGCGCGGGTTCGTGCTCGCGCGCTTCCCCGAACTTAGCGCGGAGGTGGCCGCGCTCGATCGCGTGGGGACGCTGGCGCGGCTGCAAACGCTGGCGGAGGCCCTGGCGGGCGCGCCGGACATCGAAGCGGCGCGGGCGGCCCTGCGTGGGGTCGAGG
>JANWHL010000022.1 GCA_025450405.1 Ktedonobacterales bacterium | reverse complement strand
CCACTTCTCGGCCACGCTCGCGATTTGTGTGGCATTTTGTGGCATGCTCGTCTGCTAGCGCGGCCGCCGCACCTTCTCGGAGCGGTATTTCCCCAACGTGCCACCGCGCATTTCCCATGGCCGTTGCGCCACTCATCCCATTCCCGTCTTACGCGCTCCTCGTCAGGATGCCTGCCTTACCGCCCCGCTCGCCTTTGGCTGGAGGGCTCTACCCATCTCCCACGTGTCCAGCATCCTGGATGTCGCAAGGCCGGTCGGAGGCCGACGACCATGGAAATTCGCGCCTCATCGCTCCCGCTGCCGCAGCCGCCGCGCGATCTTCCGCGGCGGGTCCACGAACCACGACCAGCCGCATTGCAGCACATACGCCCCGATCGGCAGTCGCTCCGGCGGCCGCTCCTGCCCCGCCTCGCGCGAGCTGCGCCCCGTAATCGCCGCGCGCAGATCCTCGGGCGTCCGCCCGGGAAAGACCGTGTAGCCCGCGCCGACGTGCTGCCAGAAGTGCGCGTCGCTGCTGCCCACCGCCGCCAGCCCCCACTGCCAGTTCAGCTCGCGCACCCGCTGCCGCACCGACGCGTTGGCCGGCGACGGATTGTACAGCTCGATCCCATCCAGCGGATACCCCCGCTCCAGCAGCTCGTCGATCCGCCGCCGGCTCAGGCTCGGCACCAGCCGGCCCAGGGGGTGCGGCACCACGCACAGCCCACCCTGCTCTTTGATCGCCTCGATCGTCGCCTCCGCCCGCTGGAGCATCTTCGGCGGCTTCTGAATGAACAGCCCCAGGAAATGCCCATCCCGCGTCGTCACCTCGCAGCCCCACACCAACTGGATCGGCCGGCCCGGCGGCAAATCGCCCCGCGCCCGCGCCTCCTCCTCGCGCACCAGCAGGTCCGCCACCCGCTTCGCGCCTTCCAAATGGTCGTGGTCCGTGACCGCGATCACGTCCAGACCCCGCCGCCGGGCCAGCTCCAGCACGCGCGCCGGACTCGCCGTCCCGTCGCCCAGATTCGTATGCAGGTGCAGATCCGCGCGCCCAACCACCGTCGCGCCCTCATCCCCCTCCGGCTGGATCCCCGTCGCCATCGCCCCGGCCACCTCGCCGCGCGTATCGCCGCACATGTTTTTGCCCTGATCGCCGCCCGCATCGCGCACCAACTTGTCCAAACCTTCCACTCGCGGCCATCCGATCGCTCGCGGCCATGCGATTGCCGCCGTACATCACTTGCGCCGCCGCGTCACTCGCCCCCCACCGTAGCACGCGCGCACCGCCGCCCGCCACAGACTACTGCCATCGACTTCTGCCACGGGCCTGGCTTCCCTCTCCTCGCAAGGAGAGGGGCTGGGGTCCCCCACGCCGCCCACCATCCATGATGACAGCGCGGAACTTCCGCGTAGCACCATCCGTACATTCGACATGCCGGCCACGGATAGGCTGCGGACAACATGGCAGTGACCCGTCTCGCCATTTATTGCTCGTGTCGGGTATCCGACTCCCCTCCCCGCGCCGGGGAGGGGCTGGGGGAGAGGTCCGCTGGCTCCCCTCCCATGACGTGTCGCCGGTCGCCCTCTGACTCCCCTCCCCGCGCCCTTGGCGGGGCTGTGGCCCGGCGCCTATCATCTCCCTGGATACCTGAACCAGAACAGACTCACCGTGATATGAGGAGACGCACCTTGGAAGCCAACGCCCTCAACGAGGCCGGGCCCGCGCGGGACCTGCCCGACGCCGGACGCGCCGACGTGCCCCCCAAAACCGCCACCGCCCCCGCCCTCGAGGCGATCGATATCCGCAAGAGCCTGCCGCTCGGACGCACCCGCATTGACATCCTCAATGGCATCAGCCTGCGCATCCAGCACGGCGAGTTCGTCGCCATCATTGGCCCGTCCGGCTCCGGCAAATCCACCCTGCTGGGCATCATCGCCGGCCTCGACAACCCCACCAGCGGCAATATTTACGTCGACGGTGTGGACATCACCCGTATGAGTGAGGGCCAGCTCGCCGCCGTCCGCAACGCCAAGATCGGCATGGTCTTCCAGGCCTTCAACCTCATCCCCACGCTCACCGCCCAGGAAAACGTCGAGGTCCCCCTCTACGTCGGCAAGCACAACGTCTCGCCCTCCGCCCGCGCGCGCGACCTGCTGAACCTCGTCGGTCTGGGCCACCGCCTGGGCAACCGCCCCAACCAGCTCTCCGGCGGCGAGCAGCAGCGCGTCGCCATCGCCCGCGCCATGGCCACCAACCCCGCCATCATCATCATGGACGAGCCGACCGGCAACCTCGACAAGAAGAACGGCGACAACGTCCTCCAGTTGATCCGCGATCTCCGCCAGGCGACCGGCACCACCTTCGTCATCGCCACCCACGACCTCAACGTCGCCGCCGCCGCCGACCGCCAGATCAACATCGTGGACGGCTTGATCGACAATCCCGAGGGGGCCAACCCCGAAACGGCCACCCGCGAAGCGCAAGGGTAGGGAGCGCCCACCGTGAAACTCGGCCTGTACCTCAAATATTCCACCCGCTCGTTGGTCCGCAACGGCCAACGGACGCTGCTCGCCATCTTCTGCGTGGCCGTCGGCGTCCTGGCCATCGTCTCGCTCCAGCTCGTCGGCAACATGGTCAACGACGGGCTCACGAGCAACGTGCGCGCGGGCAACGGCGGCGATGTCTCCGCCCGCAACGACATCGAGCCGTTCACCACCACCGACCTCGCCTACTTCGACCAACTCAAATCCAGTGGCGCGATCTCCGCATACGCGCCGGTCTCCGGCCATGGCGTCCAATCGGCCGTCGGCGGCGCGACGAAATACTACACGCTCCTGGCCTTCGACCCCACGGTCTTTCCGCTCGTCGGCCAGACCGATTTCCTCCAGCCGTCCAACGGCAGCCTGCGCGGCGAGATGACCGGCACCAACGTCGTCGTCACCAACACGCTGCTCACCTACCTCGGCAGCCACGTCGGCGACACCATCACCGTGTCCTCGGATGACGGCCGCGCGCTCACGGTCACCATCGCCGGCGAGATCGAGTCCAGCGGCTTCTTCCGCCGCCAGGAGATGCTCGTCTCCCTGGACACGTACGCCGCGACCAAGAGCACCGCCGGCAAGCCCGCCACCTATTCCGCCATCTACATGACCGTCCCCGGCGGCACCGACGCCAACGCCGCCACGGTCCAGAAGGACCTCCAGCAGAAGTTCCCGCTGGCGACCGTCACCACCGATAAGGACGCTCTCCAGCAAGACCAGGGTGATGTTCAGAACATCCGCTACTTCCTCCAGGTGGTGGGGCTGCTCGCGCTCCTCATCGGCGGGGTAGGCATCATCAACACGATGCAGGTGCTCCTGCGGCGGCGACGCGTCGAGATCGCCATGCTGAAGACCACTGGCTACCGCCAGTTCGACCTCTACGCGCTCTTCGGGCTGGAGGCGGCCTACCTCGGCCTGCTCGGCGGCGCCATCGGCGCGGCCGCGGGCGTTGGTGTCAGCTACTTCATCAAGCAACTCGTCGAGCGTGCCTTCTTCATCCACCTGAACTTCACCGTGGACCCGCTCACCGTTGGCTCAGGCGTGCTGATCGGTCTCGCCACCGCGCTGATCTTCGGCCTCCTGCCCATCGTCCAGGCCAGCCAGGTCCGCCCTCAGGCTGTCCTGCGCGAGCTAGGCGCCACCGGCGGCGTCGGCGGCGCCGTGCTCACGGGCTTCCTGCTCGTTCTGCTCGCCGCGCTCTTCTTCCTGCTGGCGTGGAGCATCCTGGGCAACGTCGTCGTCGCGCTGGGTGCCGTCTTCGGCACGCTGATCTTCCTCGCCATCCTCAGCGGCGTTTTCGGCCTCGCCGTGGTGATCGTCAGCCGGCTCCCGGTCCCGGAGCGCCTCACGTGGTGGTTCGCCCTGCTCATCCTCGTCGCGCTCGCCGTCTCGGCCGCCATCACGGTCTACCTGCCGGGCTTCGGCATCCTCTTCCTCGCCCTCTCGCTGCTGGGCCTGGTGGTCGTCTTCCTGCCGCGCACTTGGAAATCCAACGTCAAGATGGCCCTGCGCAACCTCGGCCGTGCCCGCGTGCGCACCGTCACCACCATGGTCGCGCTCTTTGTCGGCGTCTTCGCCATCGGGCTGGTGCTGGTCCTCGGCCAGAACATCCAGGACAAGATCAACACCGCGCTCTCGTCGCAGGTCAAGTACAACTCGTTCGTCATCGCCGGGTCCGCCGATAAGCCCGCCGTGGATGCCAGGTTGCAAGCCGGCCTGCCTGGCCTCCAAGGCTACAAGACCAACTCTATCGCCCAGGGCGTCCCCGTCGCCGTGCGCGGCGAACCGATTGCCCAGATCCTTCAGGGCGCCGGACGTCCCGGCCCTGGCAATCTCGGGCGCGAGGGCGCCGTCGGCATCCTCAGCTCGATCCAGGGCTATGACCTTGCCGGCGGCCACCTGCCCGGTCAGGATGTGACCCTCGCCACCAAGGATGTCCGCGGCAAGTCCATAGGTGGGCGCCTCCTCACCGCCGCCGACGCCACCACCAACAATGTCGTCATCTCGACCTCTGGCGCCCTCCCGCCGCTGAGTCTCCAGGTGGGCGACCAGATCACCATGCTGGCCGACGACCACAAGACCCTGGTCACCCTCACCGTCGTCGGCTTCTGGCAGCCCGACGCTCAATCCCTCACCGAAACCGCGTTTGGCTCCGTCATCGGCGGCAATCAGCTCGTCTCCACCATGAGCTCCGGCCACCCCTTCTATGTCTACCAACTGAAGGAAGACCCCGCCAAGGCTGACCAGGCGCTTCTGACTCTTCAGCAGGCGGTCCCCGCCGTCCAGACCTTCAGCCTCGTGGACCTGGTCCTGCTCGTCAACCAGCTGCTCAACAACCTGGTCATCATGCTGATCGCGGTCGCCTCGCTGGCCATGCTCGCGGGGGTGATCATCATCGCCAACGCCGTCGCCCTGGCGATGCTCGAGCGCCGCCGCGAGCTCGGCATCCTCAAGTCGGTCGGCCACACCAGCGCCAGCGTCCTGCGCGAGGTCCTGATGGAAAATGGCACCATCGGCTTCGTCGGATCGCTGTTGGCGCTGCTGCTGGTGACGCTGGCCACCACCGTGCTGGCCAAGCTCGTCTTCAAAACCGACTTCGGCGTCAGCGCGCCCCTCGTGCTGATCATCACCCTCGCCACGGCCTTGGTGTGCATGATCGTCGCCGCCTTCGTGGCCTGGGGCGCCACCCGCGTTCGCCCGTTGGAGGTGCTGCGCTACGAGTAGCCAACTCGCCGTACGAGGCCTGTAAACGATCGAGGGCCGGGACAGCCATCGTGGTGTTCCGGCCCCCCGATATTCCAGGCATGCCGCACTCCAGATGAGGTGCCCTGAGCGTATGCCATGTCTCTGGTTACGCCTTGAATGGCCCGTGTATGTGCGCGTGCCGCCTATTCGTGGAGCGCGTCGTCGGGAGCCGCTTCGATCCATTCCAGTGCGTCGCGCTCGCGTGCCTCATCGGCGGCCATGCCTCGGTATGCGGCTTCCAAACGCTCGCCCCGCTGGATCATCGACCGCAGCGTCTCCTCGATAAACTGGCTGATGTCGTCAGATCCGGCTTGGCGCCGCAAGAGCTCAACGTCGTCTTCAGCGAGGGTAATCGTAAGCTTTGTTTCCATAGTGCCCTCGCCATGCACCGTTGACATACCTGCGCGACAATGATATCAGCGCCATGACAAGACCATCATACACGATGGCCGATAGGGTACGCTGCGCGCGCACGGAAGATCGTGCCGCCGCCGCCGATCTGGATATGTGCGATCTGGGTGCGCGCGATCTGGATATGTGCGATCTGGATGCGTGGTGGCCGCGTCATCGTCCCCCGCTACATGCCATGCCGCCCGCTGGTGGTCCGCCTCTTGCGGCCATACGGCGTCCGCGTATACGGACCGCTTGACCACGAGGAGGCGAACGCATGCATAGCCCGTTGTCCCGCGACGCATCCCCGCACGTGATTGGCTCGCTCCGCGCGCTGGTGTCCCGCTGGGCGCGCGGTCCCGCGCGCGACTCCACCCGCGGGATACCCACCTGGCGGGTCGCCGTCCTCTCCCTGGCCGCCGTCTCCGCGCTGGCGTTCGCCGTCTCCGCCAACGCTCCCGCCCACGCCGCGGGCCTCAGCACCGCGTCGCCCACCGCGCCTGGCTGGATCTCGGCGGGGCACGACGCCCAGATCGTCAACAATGACTTCCTCCACCTGCGCGCCCGCCCCGACATCTACTCTCCCGTCCTGGCCATCATGTACCGGGGCGAAATCGTGCGGGTGAATTCGGGCCCGACCTGGGCCGACGACTTCGCGTGGTGGAACGTGACGTACCACGGTCAGCGTGGCTACGCTGCCGCGAACTGGCTCGCACCCGTCAGCGCGCCGGTGAGCACCCCCGTCTGCTCGGCGGCCACCAATGCGGACGCCGTGGTGGCCAACAGCTCGATCCTGCATCTCCGCTATGGGCCGGGCCTCCATTACACCGTGCGCATGACTATGCGTCAGGGCGACCACGTCCATGTCCACGACGGCCCCTACGCCGCCGACGGCTATCACTGGATGCTGGTGGATCACAACGGCGTGTATGGGTATGCCGCCAGGGAGTATCTGGTGGCCACATCGTGCGCACCGCAAACCGCGCACCCCGTCTATGAGAAGCCCGCTCACCCGGCGCCCAGAATCCACACCTACGTCCAGGTCAGCGGCTATCCGTATCTCCACCTGCGCACGGGGCCCAGCGTCCATTCGCGCCTCATCGCCACCATGCCCGAGGGCGCCGTGATGTACGTCAACTCCGGCCCCGAATACGGCGATGGCTACACGTGGTTCTGCGTCACCTACCAGGGCCGGTCCGGCTACGCCGCCAGCGACTGGATGTACCCCACGGTCACCCAGTAATGTCACCCGGTATCGTCACCGAGTAACGTCGAGCCGCTCCGCCAGCAGCACCTTGTAGTGCGCGTCGCCAGCCACCTCGCCCACGTCGTCGAACCGCGCCCGCAGGTCGGCCTCGTAGGGCAGGAAACGATTGGCCACCAGATACAGCCGGCCGCCGGGCGCCAGTCGTTCGGCGGCCCCGACGATCAGCCGCTTCGCGATCTGGCGCGATTGCGTCTGCCCGGCGTGGAACGGCGGATTGGTGACGATGAGCCGCGGCCGCACGTCGCGCGCACGCAGCAGCTCGATCGCGTCCCCAGCCAGCGCCGTCACGTTGGCGATGCCGTTGCGCCGCGCGTTCGCGGCCGCCAGGCGCACCGCCGCATAGCTCGAGTCCAGCAGATAGACGTGTCCGCTCGGGTCGCGCCGCGCCACCGAGAGCCCGATCACGCCCGATCCACACCCCAGGTCCGCCGTCACCTCGCCGGGCCGGATCGTAATCGCCCCGGCGAGCAGCGCGGCCGCCGGGTCCAGCATCCCGCGCGCGAACACTCCCCGCGCCTCCGCCAGCAGCAGCGGCTCCCCGTGCACCAGCGTCTCCGCCACCACCGGCGCCACCCGTGACGGCGCGCTCGCCGGCTCGGACCCGCGCACGGCGGCGACCACCCGGTGGCCCTTGCGCAGCGTGCATGTCTCGGCCTGGCCAAAGATCGAGGCCATCTCCGCCGCGATCGAGCGGATACCGTGGTCCTTCGCGCCCGCCGCGTAGACGGTCCCTCCAGGTGGTAGGAGCCGGTGCGCCAGCGCCAGCAACTCCCCCGTCACCACCTTGCTTGGGTGATACAGAGTGTTGGTGATGACGAGGTCGGGCGTGCCGATGTCCGCCGCGACGCCAGGTGCGTCCCGCGTTCCCGCGTCCGCTCCCCTCTGGCCCCCCTCCCCGCGCCCGTCGCCGTCTCGCGCTTCTCTCTGGCTCCCCTCTCCTCCCCACGTCGGGTCGCGCGCTTCCCTCTGGCTCCCCTCCCCGCGCCGGGGAGGGGTTGGGGGAGAGGTCTGCCCCCACGACGTACCCGCGCCCAGCGTCGCCGGGTCCAGCACCCGCACGCGCGTCAGCCCCGCGGCGGCGGCTGTTTCCGCCAGCAGGGTCCCGGCGGCCGCGTCGTCGTCGGCCACCACGCACCATCCCTCGGCCACGCGTCGCGCCACTACCAGGCAGAATGGGTCCGCCGCGCAGCCCAGCATCAGCACGCGACTCGTGGCGGCGAGCGGCACCACCGCAT
>JANWHL010000021.1 GCA_025450405.1 Ktedonobacterales bacterium | reverse complement strand
GGAGCAAGCCCGCGCTCAGGAGCATCCTACTCTACTTCCCAGGTTATGAAACGCCCTCAAAGATGTCATTTCGACCCAGTCCGCCTCGGCGGACTTCGTGGCCGAAGGCCGTCCAACCACGGTCTCTGGAGTCATGATTCTTGGTGGGTACACCCGAACGCCGATCCTGGCCGCCATGCCGCAACCGGAGTGCTCCCTCTATTGGCGCAAACTCCATCAACCGCCTGGCCCACCGCTCTTGTTCATCACGATTTGATGTCAGTCACAGCCCGGTGTGCCTCGTCACCCGCCGCTGGCTCTCCGCCCTCAGCCGCGCCGCTCCTCGTCGTCCCCGCCGCCCGCCGCGCGAAGTAGGCGCGCAGACCCGCCTCGCCCTCGCGCATCACGTGGTCGTGGCTGGCGCGATAGACCCGCGTCGCCACGTACCCGGCGAGGTTGAGCACGGGATTGGGCAGGCGCACGTACCAGTTGAAGACCACGCGCGTGCCGCCCTCAGGGATTTCGTAGAGGTGCGTGTCCAGCACGCCCACCAGGTCCCCCGTGACCACGGCGCGGATGCGCCGCCCCGGCTCGGCGTCCGTCCGCGTGCTCGTGATGACGAACGGCGGCGCGAACCGGCGCACGCTCGGCGCCTGGATGACACGGTAGGTCACCGTGGTCGGCGCCCCGCCCGCGCTATCAGTCGTGCCGCCGGCTGTGCCACCGGTCGTCCGCACCACGACCATCGAGGGCCACCAGCGCGCCTGCTCCTCGGGCCGCTCGAAAAGCGCGTAGACGTCGGCGGGCGCCGCGTCCACCGTCCACTCGGTCGCCCAGTCGTAGGTCCGCACGAGGCGGCCGCCACCCATGACCGCCCCCACCGCCAGGCCGGCCGCCGCCGCGGCGGCAACCGCGGCCACCCCACCGATCCCCAACCCAGTACTCATCGTCTCGCCCTCTTTCCAGGGCCACCGGATCCCCCACGCCCTCGCCCGGTGTCGCCCTCATGTCCCTTGTCCGCCCGGAGTGCCCGGGCATGGCCAACGGACATGGCCAACGGACATGGCCAACGGACATGGCCAACGGACATGGCCAACGGACATGGCCAACGGACATGGCCAACGGGCATGGCGCAGTGTACACCGGCCGGCAGGCCATTCGCTAGCCGCGTGCCGCCCCTGTGCGGCACTGCCCCCCGTCCAGGTGGTGAGCCACCCCGTCCGTCCATGTCCACCCACCACCCGCCGCGAGCCTGCCGCCACCCCTTGACCCCAGCACACGCGCCCGGTACACTGTGGCAGGCGCGCTAGAACGTGTGTACCAATTGGCGACGACGCGCGCGGGAGGAGCCACCATGATCCCGACGCAAGGCACGGCCACGGGCGAGCGCCGCACGCCCAGAGCGCACCCACCAACAGCGCACCCATCAGCGGCGTGGCAAGTGGCACGGCCGGCCGCCCAGGCGGTGGACCACCCCGACCGGCCGGTCCCGCGCGCCCCCGCCCGGCCACTCGTCCGCGACGCCTGCCCCGCGTGCGCCGGCCCCTGGGTACAGCGCGCTGAGGGCTGCCTCACCTGCCTCAGCTGCGGGTGGAGCGCGTGCGGCGCGTAGGTCAGCAATGTCGCTGGCGTGCCCACGCGTACACCACATGCCCACCCCCGCCGCCCGTCGGCCACCAAGGCGCCCGCCACCACATCGTCCACGTCGAGCCAGGCGAAATGGCCTGTGTTCGTGCGTTGCGTGTTGCGCGTGTTGCGCGTGTGGCCCTGCTCTTCCAATGCTCGTCGAACGGTCGATCGCGGGCTGAAGCGGGCACTGATGCGGGCTCCAGCGGTGCGGTCGCCGTTTGGACACCGCACCTACGCGGCCACTCAGCGTCAATGGGTGAGCACGTCAGCGTTCGTCATCAACGCCACCCGTGTCACGTCTCCACACTGACCCGAATCCGCGGCAGAGGTGGGTGAGAGGCGTACGTACCCAGGGCCATCAGGCGGATGCGGTGGGGTGCGTGCACACACCGAGGATCACCCAATAGCCCATCGCTGGACACCACGCGGCGCACCTGGCTGGGCCCGCCATTACCCCGAGACCGCGCCCGAGGGATCGAGCCGGGAGCTCAAGAGGTCGTCTATGTTGTCGAAGTTCGCCACAATGCCCTTCGCGATATCGGGCAAGGGGGTACGGCCGGCCCGGTCGCGGAACGCGAGCCGATACGTCAGCGTCGTCACGCCGTGCGTCTCGCGCAGGTCGATGGACTCGACGGCTTCCGCGGCGGGCCACCCGTCGTAGAGCCAGGTGGCGACGATCCGGGTCGGCGGCTCGATCTCCAAGAAGGTCCCATGAAACGCCGCCTCGCTGCCGCCGTCGCCCACGAAGACGTGGTGATAGGTCCCTCCGACACGCAGGTCGATCGCGCAGACTCTCAGCTCCTCCTCTTCAAAGCGCGCCATCTCGGCCCGGTCCCGTGTCGAGAAGACGTCGAAGACGAGGGTGATCGGCGCGTCGAACTCCCGCGTGATCACAATCTCGCGATCATTCGGCAGGGCGATGACGGCCGAATGCTGCCGTTGGCGTGGCACTGGCGCTCTCCTGTTGCTGGTCTCTCGCGCTGAGAGGGAGTCATCCACCCGATCCCGGCGGTCATGCCACCCGTGTGAAGACGGTTCTGAAGAGCATCACGCCAAGCGGAAGGCTACCGGTAGGTAGACCGAGAAGCATGACGCCGCGCGACAACGCGCGGCAGCGGAATGCGTCGCGTCCCATTGGAGTATACCTGCCGACCGTGTGCGCCCCGTCCAGGCTCCGCGGCGGCGGCGCACGCTCGTGGCACGTCACATCAGGGTCCAGATGATCATGCCGTGAGCGGAAAAACGGGCATGCCGCGCACAGGACCTTTGGGGGAAACGCGCGAGCGATACCGCCCGTGCCGTCGCGGGCCAGATGGACCTTGGTCGTCAGCCCGCCGCGGCGGCGCCCGAGCCCCCTCGTCAGCGGGATGCCGCCCCCCCCTTTTCGTCGGCCCGACTCGGCCGACGGCGGGCGCCACTGGCGTGCTGATGCGCCCGGGACGTGGTGCGATCGATGCTCACCACCCAGACGATCTTGCCCACGACATCCGAGAGGGCCTGTACGTGCGCGGCTTCCATCAGATGCCGTTGATCACCGTGCGATGGTCTCGCCACTGCCCGCCCCGCCCGCGCGCCGGCAGCAGGGGCCAGATGGCGCCCCAGGCTTCCTCCGTCAACTCCCCGCGTCCAACCACGTACCTACCCTCTTTCCCCGCTGTCTCCAGCACGAGGGAAGCGCATCCGCCTCGATGCGCCAGACGGGCCCTTGGCGCCGGGGAGGGCACCGTGCCATCCATTGCACTCACGGTTCGTGACGTCAAACTGTGGGTCTCTGGGCTAGGTGGTCCAGCGCGACCTCGATCTCGCTGAGATGCGCGGCGCGATGCGCGGAGCGATCCACCAGGCCCATCCGACCGCTCGCCAGCACATCCGCCACGACGTCATCGCCGAGCGCCGCGATGTCGGCATTGACCGCCTCCGCCGCCGCCAGTGCCAAGCGCGGGGCCTCGCCTCGCGCGCACGCGCGCCACAGGGGCAGCGCGGCCGCATTACGAACACGACTTGCCGCAAGGCGCTGTGCCATGAGCATCACCTACGCAGCCTGGCCTTCCTGGAAGACCAGTACGGCCATAGGATCTCATGGGACCTGCCGCAGGCCACCGCCCGCCGGTCGCGCTGGACGCGGGGCAGTGTGTCCAGCGCGACGCCTTCATCACCCACTAACGCGATCTACTGGCCGCTGGGCTAGCCGCCAATCCCCCAACGCCGGGGTGGGTATGCCGCCCGGGCAAGAGCGGAGAGCGGGCGGCAGGCCCAGTCCCTCGCCCGCAATCCGCTCGCCCGCCTGCCTGCCCCTGGACGAAACGCGGGTGTTAGCCTGCCTCGACGATCTAACAATCCGCTTCGACTGGGCCGCGCATTTCGCCGCACTTTTAGCGGTTCAAGAGCCGCATGAGCGATGCGCCTACCATGAATGTCGGCGCCCACTGACCGACGAATAGGCCGTCGTGGCGCTTGCCGCGGAGGTGCTGTAGCGCCGACGCGACGACCGATCCCAATGACGCTCCTAACATGGCCCAACTACTGACGCTCGCGCCGCGATCATGACGAACCCCGCGATGGCCCTGGATTCGTGTGAGCAAGCCCCATCCCAGGAGTGTCGGCGCCCACTGGCCCACGAAGAGCGCATCCTGCCGACGATTTGCCATGCGCAATCCAGCCGAGATGGCGATGCTTCCAATTGCCGCGGCGCTCATCGTCCAACTCACCGCGGTGGCTGTGGATCCAACTGGACTTGGGCCGGCAGTTGGACTCAGCGGCGGTGCGGCGCGCCCACTTGCCATTTGTGCGAGTGGGGCATTGATCCAACTGGCGGGCCGATTCCAGGCTATCCTATCGAGCACTTCTCGGCGCATGGAATAGGCGAGCAGACCGCCCGCAGTCGCGCCAATGACGGGTCCCGTGAGCGAAGCCAGTACCCCTCCGAATTCGGTGGGACCTGGTTCACGCGTCAGCAACCCACCTGATGGCGTTCCGCTCACGAGATGATTAAAGTTAACCAGGTCTTCTCTGATTTCGCGCTGCGTCGTCTTCGTGAGCTTGTCGAGCGCCTTGCCAGCCTTGCCCGCTGGAGGCGTATACTCTACCACCAACTCTATCTCCGTCACCCCGGGCTCGCGCCCCCACAGAGTGACTGATCCGGCATTGGGTGCTCCACTTACGCTCCGCCAAGCGATGCGTTCATTTGGTTTCGCCTCTATGACCTCGGCGTCCCATTCTTGCTTCATGCCGAAGATGCGCGCCACCCAGTGATAGCGGTTGTCACCGACCGGACGCACCTCCTCCACATTGCTCATGAACTCGGGAAACCGCGTAAAATTGTGCCATACGTCATAGACACGCTCGGCCGAAGCCGGTACGCGAATTCGTTCTTCTACCCGTAGCGATGTCCCAGTTTCACTTGTCCGCTGGTTCATCCAATCGGTCTGCGCCATGCTGACCTCCTCGGCTTGTTGGTGTCGCCGTCGCTTTTACGTCTTGTGACCCTACCGCATCTCTCGCATCATCGCGAGTACACAAGAATGCCCTATGCGCACAGTCCATGCCACTGTGGCCGATGAGCCGCGGCACACGATCCTCGGCCCCCAGCCCCCACCGCATTGCGATAAGGCGGTGGGGAGCGACTAAGGAACAGCGCGACTGGGCCGCTGGGGAGCCACATTTACACCGGCCACCGCCGCTTGGAAGGTCTCGGCTATGCCAGCCGTCGCGTAGTCGAGCCCAGGGAAGAACAGACCGCTCGTTCCAGCGGGCCGGGGGCTCAAGCGGCGCTCAAATCCACGTGAAGCCGAATCCGACCAGGGCGTAGACGACGACCGTGGCGCCGACGAAGAGCAAGACTGGTCGCGGGCGCATGACGCGGCCGAGGACGACCATCTCGGGCAGGCTCAGGCCGGAGGCGGCGAGCATGAAGGTGAGGACGACGGGTGTTGGAGCGCCGTGCTGGATGAGGGCGAAGCCAATCGGGATGAGGAGCAGGATGTCGGCGTAGATGACGCTGCCGAGGAGGGCGGCCAGCGGGATGCCGAGGCCGACGCCCCACACGCCGAGGTGCGCGACGGCCGAGGTGGGCACCAGCGCGTCGATGAGGACGCCGGCGAGGGTGGCCAGGGCGAGCCATGGCAGGAACTTGCGCGTGAGCTGGCCACCCAGCCGCGCCGCTTTGCGCAGCGCGAGACGGCGCACCCCTGGGTCCGGATCGTCCTCTTCGAACCAGAGGTAATCGCGCAGCGCGCGGTCGCGGGGGATGCGTCCCAGCGTCCAACCGACGGCAATGGCGGCAAGGAGACAGGCGGCGGCGTAGAAGAGGGCGATGCGCCAGCCGAAGACGACCAGCAAGAGCACGACGGCGCCCAAATTGATGGTTGGCGACGCCAGCAGGAATGAGATTGCCGGGCCGACGGGCACCTCCGCTTCGAGCATGCCGAGGAAGAGCGGGACGGCCGTACAGGTGCAGAAGGGGGTGGCCGCGCCCAGCAGGGCCGCCAAGGCGCTCCCGCGGACGCCGGGCCGCGCGACGAACACATCGCGCAGGCGCGCGAACGAGAGTGTCTGCTTGACGTAGAACGCCAGGGTGGCGACGCTGAAGAGCAGGACGCAGATGAAGACCAGCAGGAAGGGGAAGTAGGCCAGCCCGTGCCAGGGCAGCGCCGAGGGCAGCAGGCTGTTCATACGACCGAACCGTCTGGCCGCACCGACAGACCGGCGGGAATGGCCGGCTCGGGGGTCGACGCCGGCGTGCTCACGGGCTCGCCCGCCGCGTCGGTCGCGCCGCGGCGCGTTGGCTGGAGACGCGCCAGCGCCTTGTCGCGGGTCTTCGACATGTAGCGGGGGCGGTGGAGGGTGTTGTAGGCGCAGAAGGGGATGATCATGCCGTCGGGCAGGACGTGGTGGACGCAGCACTTCTTGGCCGAGCGGACGTCGAAATTCCAGGCGTCCATGAAGGCGATGATCACGATGCGGAACATGTTCTCGTAGAGGACGCTGCCGTGGTCTTGCTGGCTGAGCGCCTGAGGCGCGACGGGCAGGCAGCAACTGAAGTCGCGAAGGGCGTTGACGGTGCTAAGCGGCATGGAGGCCGACCAGAGCCGGGTGAGCGCGGAGCCGACGACGTCTTTGACATCCTCGACCTTGAAGTTGATCTGGTTGCCGATGACGTCCAGATAGCTCTTCACGTCGATGTAGCGCGGCAGGGGCTTGACCTTTTTGCCTTTGACGTAGGCGTAAGTCATGCTGATGCATTCACTGTGGCAGGGCAATGGGACGAAGTCGGCCTCGCGGAACATGCCAGCGGTCTGCGAGGAGATCGCGTGGATGACGTCGGGGACGGTCGTGCGGTCCAGCGGGTCGAAGTTCTCGTGGCGGCCGACGTTGGTGATCGGCTGGAAGGTGACGCCGCGCACCATCTTCTGGGCCACGCCGAACTTGACGATCTCACCGATCTCGTCCTCATTGACCCCGCGCTGGATGGTGGCGGTCAGGTTGATGGGAATCTCGTACTTCGTCAGGTTGGCGATCGCGCGCTCTTTGACATCGCGCAGATCGAGGCCGCGGATGATCTGGTGCGTGCTCTCACGGAAGCCGTCGAACTGGAGGTAGACCTCGAAGTTGCCCTTGAATTTGGCGAGCTCGCGGACGAAGTCCTCGTCCTTGGCGATGCGCACACCGTTGGTGTTGATCATCACGGCCTTGATGCGCTTGGTCTTGGCCAGGGCGAGGATCTCCAGGATCTGGGGGTGGATGGTTGGCTCGCCACCGCTGATCTGGACGACATCGGCGTAGCCCTCGTTCGCGACGATGGTGTCGAACATGCGCTCCACCTCGTCGAGCGGGGCATAGCGGCCGACGTCGGAGTCGGCAAAGCAGGTCGGGCAGCGGAGGTTGCACGCCTCAGTGACCTCGATGAGCGCGAGGCAGGTGTGCTGCTCGTGGTCGGTGCAGAGGCCGCAGTCCAGCGGGCACCCCTGCTCCACACGCTTCTGGAAGTGACGCGGGAGGGTGCCGGGCTTGCTGTACTGGCTCTGGCTGAGGTAGTACGCGGCATCTGAGGAGAGCAGACTGCGCACCTGGCCGTGTTCGGGGCAGGTCTTGATTAGATAGACCTTGTTGGACTGGATGATGACCTTGGCCTGGACTACGCGCAGGCATGTGGGGCAAAGGCTGTTGGTGAAGTTGTGGTAGATGTAGTTGCGGTCGGACCGGGCGGGATAGGGTCCTCCGTCATCGGGCGCGGAGGCGGCCTCAGTGCCCGGGGCACGCGTCGCGGACTTCGGCTTGCTCACCATCGCTCACTCCTCATTTCGTCGCGGCGGCGCGCGAGTCCAATAACCAGGGTCCAATAACCACGTGAATCGGCCTGGCATGACGTCACAGTTGAAACGTAAAGAGGTAGACCTCGCAACCGATTGCGACGATGATAGGGGTAGCCAGCACCGCCGCCAAGAGTCCGTACCCAAAGTACCGCGCTCGGTACCGCGTTCGTGGCCGTCTGAGACACGCGAACGCCGCGACAAACGCCACGCCATAGCCGATCAAAGCGATGATGAGCGCATTCCCATTCGCCAGCGCCTGACGCATGCCGAGACGGGCGAGAATCCCAAAGAGCGCTAATGCCCAGGCCGCTAGCGGGAGGATGCCCAGGACCAGTCCGAAGAAGAGCCAGGGCGCGGCGGTTCGGGGGGTGTCAGGCATGCGTGGCGCCAGAGATGACCGTGCAGCCGATGACACCAACAATCGGAGCGATGAAGACCATGGTGAGCAGGCCGTAGCCGACGAAGCGCGCCCGCTTGATGAACAGGCATACGATGGCTCCGATGACCACTCCGACGAGGCTGATCTCCGCGAGCGTGACCAGAATATTGGATACGGTGGCGTTGACGATACCAGGGCAGCCATACTGAAGGAAGCCGCACATAAAGACGCCAGAGATCCAGAGCGCGAGCATCGGGATGAACCCTAACACGAGGCCAATGAGATAACGGCGACCGTTGTGGGTCGGTGGCGGGGCCACTGGCGGCGATGCTGGCGCGGGGGGTGGTGGTGTCGACATCGGCGCGCTCCTTTGCCCGACGTTATGGCCTTCTCGAGGCCGAGAGGCCCGCGAGGATGACCACGCAGCCCACGGCGGCGATGACTGGCAAGCCCACGAGCACTGCCAGTAGGCCGTAGCCGACCCAGCGATAGCGCTCACTTACGAGGAAGATGATCATCAGGACGAAGTCGGCGATGCCGGCGGCGAGTGCTAGATACGAGAGGATGGTGCTGGGGGTGCCGCCGAACTGCCCGATGCCGGTGATCGCGCCCCCAACACCGAAAAGGACCAGCGCCAGCGGGATCAGGCCAAGACCGATGCCCCCGAAGAAGCGCAGGGTCTTCTGGCCGCCGGTGAGCTGGACGCGCGGGCGAATCCATGGCGGCGGCATCGGGGGCGGCATCACGCCGGGTGGCGGCATCAGGCCAGGGGGAGGCATGACATCCGGCGGGGGCATGACCCCAGGCGGCGGCGTGGCCGCCACATACGGAGGCGGCGCGGGTAGAGGCGCGGGCGCGCCTGGTGGTGGGGCCAGCGCGGGCGGCGGGGGTAGGGGAAGATTGGGTGCGGCGGCCGCCTTCACCGCGCGCCCACACTGCGGACAGCGTGTGTCGCCGTCGGAAACGCCGTAGCCACAGCTCGGACAGGTGCCCATCCCCCACCGCCTCTCTCAAGTCGCCGGCCACCCGGGTTCATTTGGCCCACTACGCGGTCTCGACCTCGGCAGCGGCCGGGGCCGCGATGGTGGATGGCACGGAGACGGCGCGGCGCGCCGCGCGGAAAGAGAGCCAGAGCTGGTAGCCGAACGAGACGATGGCCACGCCGTAGAGGAGCTGGACGAGCGTCAGGTTGAAGAGCGGGCGCGGGTCGTCGCGGGTGAAGTCGACCAGGACGCGGAGGCCACAGTAGCCGACGATGTAGAGCTTGAAGAGATCGCCCGCGTGGGGCAGACGGTCGCGCAGCCGCCAGACCACGACAAAGAGCGCCAGGTCGAGGATCAGTTCATAGAGCGCTGAGGGCTGGCGCCAGATGCCGCGCTGCAACACGGCCCAGGGCAGATGGCTCGGCAAGCCGAACGGATCGCCTCCGAGCAGGTTGCCCATACGGCCGATGGCCTGAGCCAGCGGGATGGCGGGGGCGAAGATGTCGCCCGTCGAGTAATGGATCCCCTTCCAGCGCTTGACGATGAGTACCCCGGCATATGCGCCGAAGAAGCCGCCGGTCCATGATTGGCCGCTGAACCAGAGGTAGGGCAGGTCTTTGATAAAAGTCTGGGGGCCAAGGAAGATCAGCATGCTCAGCTTGGCGCCGATCAGGCCGCCGGCGAGCGCGCCGAGCGCCACCTGGAGGATGGCTTCGGTGGCGCGCCCCTGGCGACGCGCCTCGAAATAGGTCAGAAGGCCGCCGACGATATACGCGCAGAGGAACATCAAGGAGTATGTGGAGATGGTCGCCGGCCCGATTCGTAACCAAGGATACATCTGGCCCTCCTCGCTCGTCCCGAGCTGGAGTGGCGCACCGCGCGGATGACGGCCTCGACCAGATGCGAGGTTGGCGGAAGTATAGCATATTCGCTTGGCTAACTCAACGGCTCACTCAGCGAGCCACCAGTGGCATGGGGGGTGGGACGATCTGATGCGCGTGAGCTCGCGTGGGGCAAGGGCATGAGCACGATGATCAGGCGTAACACGAAGGGCCGGATCCACATGGATCCGGCCCTGAAGTGCGTGAGACCTTACGGTGCCGGCGGAGGCCGGCGCGGCGGTTCAGTGGGCGCCGACGAGCTCGCGACGCTCGAGGATATGGCGCAAGGTGCCTTCGTCACGAGCGGCGACCGGCTTGCTTGGTGACAAGGACGCGTGTTCGGTCACCAGGTCGTACAACGTGGGCACATCATACCGCAGGGTGATCCGTGGCTCCCCAACGGCGTCAAAGCCTTCGACGATCAAGCCATCCCCGGTGTCTTGAATGGCGATACGCTTCACACCAGCTTCGTCCAGCACCCGGCCAACAGCGCTCAAAATGCTTTGATAGGTGTACGCGTTCCGCATGGGTTTTGACCGCACCTCCGTCTCGCAGTGTGCTTGCGGCGGGCCACAGTGCCCGCCCCTCGGGGAATTTCACACCCCAACCATCAACACTACCATGACCGGTGTTGCCCGTCAAGGTGATCTTTGCACAAGGTTGGCGGCGTCATGACGCACAAGGTTGGCGGTGTCATGACGCACAAGGTTGGTGGCATCACAACGCGCGGCTATCGCCGCCCGGCTGGCAAGTGGCGCCGGGTGGCGGTGGGCTGGCGCTCGATGGGCCGGCGATTGACATGCCGGGGTCGATGGAAGGGTGGTCCCGCCGCTGAGCCACAACGCAACCACCGCGCGCGCCATGGCGTACACTGAATGAGGGCTGGGCGCCCTATACGCTCGCGATCGCCGCGATTGCGGCCGTCTCTCGTTCGCCTGGCTCACCCACATCCGCACGAAAGGCACGACGACATGCGTCTGATTCTGTATCTCGGCAAGGGCGGCGTGGGCAAGACTACGCTCGCCGCCGCTACCGCCGCTCGCTCCGCCCAACTGGGCCGCCGCACGTTGGTGGTGAGCACCGACCTCGCCCACAGTCTGTCGGATGCCCTCGACCGACCGCTGGTGGCCGAGCCGCGCCAGGTGGCCGACCGCCTCTGGGCCCAGGAAATCAACGTCCTGGACGAGGTGCGCACCCACTGGGGCAAGCTGCAAGACTACGTCGGGTCGGTGCTCAAGAAGCAGGGCCTGAACGATGTGGCCGCCGAGGAGATGGCGCTGATCCCTGGCATGGATGAGATTGTGGCGCTGCTGACGATCTATCGCCAGGCCCGCGAAGGCTCGTTCGACGTCGTGGTTATTGATGCCGCGCCGACCGGGGAGACTGTGCGCCTGCTGAGCATGCCGGATGCCTTCATGTGGTACGCCGGCCGCGCCAACGGGTGGCGCGGCATGGCGCTGAACGCCGCCAAACCGCTGCTCAAGAGCTTTCTGCCGGGAGTGAATGTGCTGGAAGCGCTGGACCGCCTCAATGAGCAGGTGAGCCTGTTGCGCGGAGTTCTCACCGATCCCGACGTGAGCTCGTATCGCCTGGTTGTCAATCCGGAGAAGATGGTCATCAAGGAGGCGCTGCGGGCCGAGACGTACCTGGCGCTCTTCGGCTACCCAATGGACGGCGTGCTGTGCAATCGCGTGCTGCCACGTCCCGCGAGCGGGGAATACCACGACGCCCTGCTGCGCGAGATGGTTGATCAGCAGGCGGCGTATCGTGAGCAGGTGCACACGACATTTGCGCCGCTGCCGGTCTGGGATGTCCCGTATCACGCGCGCGAGATCATTGGAGTGCCGGCGCTGGCGGCGCTGGCGAACGAGATCTGGGGCGCCGAGGATCCGACCCGGGTGTACTACCGCGGAGCGGTCCAGGAGCTGACACGCACCGGCGACGGCTATGTGCTGCGGCTGCCATTGCCGCACGTGGAGCTGGGCAAGGTCCTGATGACGAAGAAGGGCGACCAGTTGATCGTGGAGATCGGCAATTTCAAGCGGGACATCGCGCTGCCGACGGTGCTGGCGTCGATGGACGCGAAGGTGGCGCGCATGGTCAACGGCGCGCTGGAGGTCACTTTCGAGCCGGCAGCCGTCCCCGCTGGTGTGCCGTCAGGCGGCGTGGCTTCTGGCGGCGTGGCGTCCGGGGGCGAGGCCTGAGCGGCCGCCGGGGTGGGAGGGGACCGTGGCGTTGACGGCCGTGATGAGCGCAATCGGTCCGCACGCGGCGTGTCTACCGGTGCCGCCGCTCGCATACACGCCGATGGTGGTGGGGTGGGATACGCTCGCCCTTTGCGTGTTGGGATTGGCGGCGGGGGTGGCGTGCGTGGGGGTGGTCGGCAGCCTGCTGCGCTGGACCGCCGACGATGTGGCGCCGCTGCGTCCGATCTGGATGGGGCTGATCGCGCTGGGGTTCGCGGCCTCTTCCACTGGGCTCTATGTCGCGCGCGCCAATCAGGTTCACGCCGGGGCGGTGAACACGTGGGTGATGAGCGCGTCGCGCGCGTGCCTGGCCGACGCCGCGCGCAGCGCCAATCTGACCGCGAGCAGCACGGCGTTTGGTCTGGAGCTGGGCGTGGTCGCGCTGGCGCTGATCGCGCTGGGGACGGCTGGCGCCATCTGGGAGCGGCGACAGAGCCGCAAAGGTAGGGCGCCCTGAGGCGGGGACCTCAGCCCCGGCGGGAAGGGGTCCTCTCCCCCGGCCCCTCCCCGTTGCGACGGGGAGGGGAGCCAGGCGGGCGACGCGTGCGGCCGATGGCGGGCAGTGGCTGTTTGGGCGCGGGTGGCTGGCGGGCAATGAAACTTCGGGCGCGTGACGCGTCTCTGATGTGATGTCGCCACTTGATGCCACGTGATGCTTTGCGGTGGGCGGACCAGGCGAGGGCGAGCGGGACGGTGGGGGGAGGATGCGGAATTGACGTTCCGCGTGGAAGGCCCATGGCGGCCAGCCGCCAGCGAGACGGCTGAAAATGGTGGTGGCAACCACGGGCGGGCGGGTTGGTTTGGCACGCATGCGGAATTGACGTTCCGCGTGTAATCCTGAGTGGTGGGGCGGCGGACTATTTTCGAGGGAAGCGCCATGACGGCGCGCCGGCAGCGATGGGCCCGAACATAGTCGCGGACTGGGCAGAGGTGGCTCAACCGTGTGGCCATTTGGGGGAGAATCCTGGATGGCGATGAGGCGGCGGAATCGTGAGGGCAGCGGTTGAGAGGGCAGGCGGCGTCTCAGTCAGTGCGGGAGGCATGGCTAGCGAACGTGATGGGCGAGACGCCACGTAGTGGGGTGGGATGCCAGGTGGGTGGCGCCGGTGGGTGTGCGGCGCGGCGTGATGCGCGGCGGATGGCAAAGGAGTGAGCTGATGGGCAGGGCATATGTGGCGGCGGGGGCGGTCGCCGTGGGGGCGGCGGGAGTCGTGGGTGTGGCGGCGACGGCCGGCGTTCTGGCGTTGGCGCAGCGCTTTGTGGAGGAGCTCTCGCGGCCGGGGGTGAAGATTGAGGATGTGGCGCCGGAGCTGGTCAAATGGGAGCTCCCCTCGCAGGTTGTGGAGCCACCAGTGGAGCGGATACGCGCGCTCGAATTCGCGGCGCCGGGCGGTCCCCGGCTGCGCGGTGAGTTCTGGGCGCAGCCCTACCCCGCGCCGACCATGGTCATCTGTCATGGCTACCGTGTGGACCGGACGCGGCTGCGGCCCGTGGCGGCGTTGGAGTATGCCCACGGGTCGAACACGCTACTCTTCGATTTTCGCGGACATGGCGAGAGCGCGGACGCGCCCACGAGTGGCGGCTATGTCGAGGCGCGTGATCTATCGGCGGCGCTGGACGCCGCCCTGGCACAGCCGGAGACGCTGCCTGGCCGTCTCTTCATCCACGGCTTCTCGATGGGCGCCGCGGTGGCGTTGCTGCTGCCGCCGCGCGCTGACGTGGCCGGCATCATCGCCGATAGTCCGTATGCCCGGCTGGACGACATCCTGTGCCGGCTGGTCACCTGGCAACTGACCGCGGAGAGCGCGGGCTGGTCGCCGCCGCTGCGGCGCTTGCGGGTGGGCTTTCCCGTGCTCGCCCGCGTGACCTGCGCCGCCAGTGACATGATCTTCCGTTTCCGCTTTCACCACCCGCTGATCGCCCGGCCGGCGGCCAGTGTGCGGGCATGGGGCGGACGGCTGAGGGCCGCGGAACGCGCTGGAGTGCCGCACTATCGGCCGCCAATCCTCTTGATTCATGCCCTGGGGGATCCGCTCATCCCGGTGGAGCACGCGCTGCGCATTGCCCTGGCCGCACGGTCCAGTGGCGTGGCGCTCACGCTCCACTTCGCTGAAAGCGATGTTCACTGTGGTGCCTACGGCAGCGACCCGGACCGCTATGTGGACGTCCTGCGCCGGTTCGTGGAGTCGGCGATGCCTTCACAACCACGGCCGGTTCCCGATGACGCTTGACATACGGGAGCCGTGCGAGTTACGGTAGGGCTTGGATGCCAGCGGGCAAGTAGCGCGCGAGCGGGCAGGCTGGCGTGGGATACGGTGGGGACCCAGGTGCCGGGCCACCATCGCGGAGTCGCTCGCATGCCCCGTTGGCGTCGATCAGCCATCAGGCGATTATCCGACATGGGGAAGCTCGAAGCCAGGCTCTCGCATGCGTCCGGCTGGGCATCGGCTCAGCGCGGTGGCGTGCGACCTCAATAGACCTGGGGTGCCTCGCCACGGTGGTGGGGCGCCGCTCCGTGGAGGAGGATCCCGTGCGCCGGTTGCGCTTCCTCGTTCCCCTGGGTGTCGTCGCGCTGGTCGCGTCCGTCGCGGCTGGTGTGGTGCTGCGTGTGCCCGCCGCGCATGTGCGCGCGTCGTCTTCGACCTCGTCAGGCCAATCGCTCTGTATCGCCCATCATCCTCAGGAGTATGTCTGGTATAGCGCGAGCTGCACCGGCCATGATGAGCCAGAGATCGATCCGCTCTCGGACCAGGCGGGCTCCGCGCAGGACCTGACATGGACGATCGTGTTGCCGGGTAATCAGGCCGTGCAGGTTGACGCGGTCGGCCCCACATTCTGGATCGGCGGGACGGTCAGCGACCCGAGCAGCTTCCTGGGCCAGGCCTTCCTGGAGCTGCAGTTCTATCCCAACAGCGTGGTGACTAGCTGCACACCTGGTGGCGGCTACAACGTGAGCTACGCCGCGGATACCTATTCCGCATGTTCGCCAGTGTGGAAGGTGTCGCCGAACGGCCGGAAGGAATCCGCGGCCTTCAACGCGATGCTGACCGACAGCGCCACGGGCGGGCCGCTGGTGATGCACGCGGGCGACACCGTCACCGACCACCAGTACATCACCGACGCCGCCGATGGCATGCATATCACCGTCAGCGATGTGACGACTGGCCACAGCGGGACAATCATCCTGAACAGCAAGTCCGATGGCCCCCTGATGCCCGCGTATTCCGTGCAGAAGCTCGGCAATTCGCTCGCGTGGGGTATTGTGAACGACGCGCCTAACGCGCTGGTCTGGGAGATCGGCCACACGGGCAACTTCACGCAGCCCTCAGGCCAATTCTGCCTGCCGGGCAGCGCCACCAAGCCGCCGTGCTTTTCGTACGATGTCCCGACCTGGCTCAACTTCAGTCCGCTGCTGATCAAAGGTGTGACCTTCGGCCCGCGCACGGCGGCGAAGAGTTATTCGGTGGTGAGCGACTTCGGCGGCAAAGCCGAGGTGAATCAGTACTGCGGCGCGGCCAACTATGGGGCGCCATTCTGCACGTATCCGTTCTTCGCCTACAACAACGCGGCCAAGGCCTTCACCTATGGCGGCGATTATCCGGGCACGAGCAACGACTTTGGTCAGGCCGACCAGTTCCAGCAGACCGAGAACTGCGGCGGCCCGTTCGGAGCGAACTCGACGTATTGCTCGACGGTCGTACAGTAGCGCGGGCAAGCGGACGCGGTATTCAGATTGATCGACCAACGGGCCCCTCTCCTTTGCGGGGAGGGGCTCCGCGTGTGCCGCTCTTGACACACTTCGGGCACGGGCGATACCGTGAGTGCGGCGCCGTGTGCCGCCGCCGCGGGCGGATCGGGCCGCCGCGCGGATTCGCCCGCCGCGCACCGCGACGGGAGGGCATCGCTCGTGGACGGAGCTGGCGGCCAGGCGAGGTAATTATCATGGCGGAGCATTCGCGCGCAACTTCGCGGGGCGCGGCTCCCCATCACCAGACCAACGGGCCCGCCGCCAGCGTGCGCCAGCCGGACACGGCGGGTGGGGCGTCCGCGCGCGAGGCGGCCGCGGCAACCAACGCCGAGCCCAGCGAGGCTGGACGCGACGCCCGGGCACAAGACCGCCCCTCCGTGGCCGTGGATGTGGTCATCCTGACCGTGCGCAATGGCCGGCTGGAAGTGTTGCTGAACCGGCGCAGGCGCTGGCCATATGACGGGGTGTGGGCACTCCCTGGCGGATTCATCACCATGGATGAGTCGCTGGAGGATGCCGCCCGGCGCGAGCTCGATGAGGCGATTGGCGTGCGGGACGTCTACCTCGAACAGCTCTACACGTTCGGTGATCCGGGCCGCGACCCGCGCACGCGCGTCGTGACAGTGGTTTACTATGCGCTGCTACGGGCCGAGCATCTAGCTCTCGGCGCCAGCGGTCAGGACGAGGACATCGCGTGGTTCGCGATGTATGAGCCGCCGGAGCTCGCGTTCGACCATGACGAGATCCTGCGCTATACCTCGCAACGGCTGCGCGGCAAGCTCGAGTACACCAAAATCGGCTATCAGCTGCTGGGGAAGGAATTCACCCTCAGCGAGCTGCAGAACGTGTATGAAGCGATCCTGGGCCGGGACCTGGACAAGCGCAATTTCCGGCGCAAGGTGCTGCAAACGGGAATCCTGGTGGCCACGCCGCGCACGCGCCGCGCCGGCCAGCACCGTCCCGCGCGCCTCTATCGATTCAATCCCGAGGCCGAGCCGTGATAGACCGGGGTGAGGGAGAGAGACGGATTAACCGCCGAGAACGCGGAGGACGCGGAGAGGACGCGGAGGACGCGGAGAGGACGCGGAGGACGCGGAGAGGACGCGGAGCTTAACCACAGAGAGCACAGAGGACACAGAGGACACAGAGGGGACGGAGAGGGGACGCAGAGAAGGGGAAGATGCGGTGAGGACGCGGTGATGGATCTTGGGGTCCCCCTCCCCCAGCCCCCAGTGGGGGACCCCAGCCCCTCCCCCGCCGCGGTGGGAGAGGGGAGTCAGGCGGTCGGGTGGGGTGATGGTTGGTGGGCGGATCGTGGGGCGAGGATGCGGAGTTGACGTTCCGCGTGGTAGTGCTATGATGGCCGGCCGCCGGGGATGCGGGTGAACATATCGGCGACCACGAATGGCGGCGACCACGGGCGAGCGTGGTGGTTGGGGGAATATGCGGAATTGAAGTTCCGCGTGTCATCCTGAGCTTCGGGCGCATGGTACGGGCAACGGGGACGCAGGTCCGGCGACGACCCAGCCATGGGGCTATTTGCGAGGGAAGCCGCATGACAGCGCGCCGTCACCGATGGGCTTGAAATGGGCCAGGGGCGGAGGGCAACAGTGGTCCAGCCAAGGGGCTATGTACGGGAGAATCCTAAGTTGTGCGTGCGTCGTGAGGGCGGGGGCCGTAGGCGGGCGCATCGATTGGCGAGGAGGCGCCCTGATGGAGTTTGACGAATAATGGCGCCCACCGGAATCCGTGCCGGCGCCGCACGGGCCACCGCGCCGGGTCTTTTCTGGCCGCGGCATTGAGTCAAAGACTTACAGGACGCGGGTAATGCTGGCCGCCCGGCTCATTGTCGGGACCGTCATGGGCGGCGAGTGGCATCAGGTGGCAAGCGAGGCTGACCGCAGGTGGGCGAGCCGGGGTGCGTCAGGTGACAGGCGCACAGGCGTGGTCGGGCGGTGCGAGGTGGGCCTGGGTGCGGCATCGGGAAGGGAGTTGAGCGGATGAAGGCGGCGGTGGAACGGGTCGTCGCGGCGTTGCGCGAGGCGGGACTGGAGACGGCGGTGACGGAGTTCGCGGAGAGTACGCGTACGGCGGAGGAGGCCGCGGCGGCGGTGGGCACGACGGTGGGGCAGATCGTCAAGTCGCTGGTGTTTCTCGCCGGTGGCCGGCCCGTACTGGCGCTGGTCTCCGGCGCCAATCGGCTGGACACGGCGAAGCTGGCGGCGGTGGCGGGCGCGCCGATCCGTCGCGCGGATGCGGAGACGGTGCGCGCCGTGACGGGCTATGCCATTGGCGGGGTGCCGCCGATGGGCCACGCGACGCCGCTGCCGACGTATCTCGATGCGGATCTGTTGGGCTACGACACGGTGTGGGCGGCCGCGGGCACACCAAATGCCGTGTTTCCGATTACGCCCATGGATCTCGAACGCGTCACGGGGGCCCGGGTGGTCGATGTCGCCGTGCGTTCGGGAGATGGTTAGGGACGTTCACGGAGAGAGGCGGAGGAAGGGGGGGAAGAGGAGGAACCATTGTGATTACTCGCTTCGACCACGCGGTCATCGCCGTGCGGGACCTGGATGACGCGATGGCGCGCTTCCGCGCGGCGGGCTTTGATGTCGCGCCGGGTGGCCGGCATGCGGGCAGAGGCACGGCCAATGCCATTATTCGCTTTGGGCTGGACTACATGGAGCTGCTCGCGGTGGTGAATGAGGCGGAGGCGCTGGCCAGCCCGCTGGGGGGGCCGGCGCTAGTGCGATTCATCGCGGAGCGGGGTGGCGGGCTCGTCGGCTTCGCGCTGGCGGCCGACGATGTGACGGGGCGCGGGATGGGTCTGGGCGCCGTGATTGGCGCGCATCTCGGCGCGGATGGCCCGTTCCCGATGCAACGCCACCGGCCAGACGGCACGGTGTTGTCGTGGCGGATCTTGCTGCCGGGCGGCGTGGCCTGGCGCCGGCCGTGGCCGTTTCTGATCCAGTGGGAGACGCCGGATGCGCAGCGCCTGGCCTGGGAGCGGCCCGGGACGCACGCGAACGGCGCCAAGGGTGTTGCGGGTATCGCGGTGGCGGCGGCCAACCTGGCGACGACCGTCAGCATCTATGAGGACCAGTTCGGGCTGAAGGCGGAGCGGATCGAGGAAGTGCCGGAGTTGGCGGCCCGGCGCGCGATCTTCCGCCTGGGTGACTTCGCGATCACCGTGGTTGCCCCCGACGTGGCGGCCGCCGAGACCGGCGACAGCGCCGGCGCCGCCGAGGAGCGCCTCCAGGATCGGGGCCAGGGGCCGATTGAGCTTGGGCTGGCGGTGGCGGACCTCGACCGGACACGCGCGGCACTGGAAGCGGGCGGCGCCCATCCCGAGCCGGTGCTGGGCGATGCGGGCGCGCTGCTCGTGACCGAGGACCAGATTCTCGGCGTGCGTCTCATCTTTCGCCTGCGGGGGGATGAACGCCACAATTGATGGCGAATGGGGTTGAAGGCGCGCGGACACCGGCGTGGCCCGTGCGGAAAAGGTACAGTCCCGTGACGTCCCGAGCCAGGGGTCCTCACATGCCCAGGGGTCCTCACCCCCCAGCCCCCTCGCCCCGCGGGGCGAGGGGGAGGCGGAAGGAAGATCGCGCTGGGGCGAGGGAGAGCCATGTGGACGCCGCATGATGCGGCCCGCGTGCGTCAACCGGGCTAGCGGCGCTGGCTCCCGCCAAGCTCGGGCGCCACGGGCGCTTCGATCGCGGGCTTATCCGCTACGGCGAGGGCGAGCTCGCCCGCCTCGTCGCGGTCGACCACAGCCATGTCGCCGGCCTTCATGCCGCCACGGAGCAGCGCCTCGGCCAACCGGTCCTCGAGCATGCCCTGCAGCACCCGGCGCAGGGGCCGCGCGCCATACTCTTTGTCGTAGCCCTTGTCCGAGAGCAGGTCCTTGGCGCGGTCGGTGACGCGCAGGTCGATCAGCTGCTCGGAGAGGCGCGCGGAGGTCTGAGCCAGCATCAGGTCAAGGACAGTGCGCACCTGGGCGCGGGTGAGCGAGTGGAAGAGGATCAGGTCGTCCACGCGGTTGAGGAACTCGGGCTTGAAGGTCTCCTTGAGACGCGGCTCGAGGACCTCGCGCATGCGCGAGTAGTGGGCGGCCTCGTCGTCGCGCTCGTCTTGGCGCTTGGTCGCGAAGCCCCACTCGCCGCGATTGCCCAGCAGCTCCGCGCCAACATTGGAGGTGAGAACGACGATGGTGTTCTTGAAGTCCACCACCCGGCCCTTGGCGTCCGTCAGGCGGCCATCCTCCAGGACCTGGAGCAAGAGCTCGAAGACGCGCGGGTGGGCCTTCTCCACTTCGTCGAAGAGGACGACGCTGTAGGGGCGCCGGCGCACAGCTTCGGTGAGCTGGCCGGCCTGGTCGTAGCCGACGTAACCCGGAGGGGCGCCGACCAGGCGCGCGGCGTTGTGGCTCTCCATGAACTCGGACATGTCGATTTTGATGAGCGCGTCTTCGCTGCCGAAGAGCGCCGCCGCCAGGGCGCGGGCGAGCTCGGTCTTGCCGACGCCGGTGGGGCCGACGAAGATGAAGGAGCCAATGGGCCGGCGGCGGTCGCGTAGCTCGGCGCGCGAGCGGCGAATGGCCCGCGCCACGGCGCTGACGGCCTCATCCTGGCCGATCACGCGACGATGCAGCTCGTCTTCCAGGTTCAGCAGGCGTCGCGATTCTTCGAGGTCCAGCTTGACGGCGGGCACACCCGTCCACATGGCCACTACCTCGGCCACCTGCTCTTCGCCGACGGTCGGGTCCTCTTCGCCGCGGACGCGCGACCAGTCGGTCTCCAGGTCGATCAAGCGGCGGCGCACCGCCATCTCGCGGTCCCAGAGCTCGCCGGCGCGGGGATAGTCATTGGCGCGGATGGCGGCGTCCTTTTCGCCCTGGAGCCGCTCCAGCTCGCCGCGGCGGGTGCGGACCTCGGCGGGGACCATCGAGCGGCCGACATTCAGTCGAGCGGCGGCCTCATCGATGAGGTCAATGGCCTTGTCGGGGAGGAAGCGGTCCTGGATGTAGCGGTCGGCGAGACGCGCGGCCGCGACGAGGGCGCGGTCCTCGATGGCGACGTGGTGATAGCGCTCGTAGCGCTGGCTGAGACCGCGCAAGATGGCGACGGTCTCTTCGACTGTGGATTCGCGCACGAGCACGGGCTGGAAACGCCGTTCCAGCGCCGGGTCGCGCTCAATGCTCTTGCGGTAGTCCTCAAGGGTGGTGGCACCGATGCACTGGAACTCGCCGCGTGCGAGGATCGGCTTGAGCAGATTGGCGGCGTCCACCGAGCCCTCGGCGACGCCGGCGCCGACGAGGGTCTGCAGCTCGTCAATCACGATGATGACGTTGCCGCTGGTGACGACTTCGTGCAGCACCTTCTTGAGCCGCTCCTCGAAGTCGCCTCGATACTTCGTGCCTATGGTGAGCAGGCCAACGTCGAGGGAGACGACGCGCTTGTCCTGGAGGGTCTCGGGCACTTTGCCGTCCACCATACGCTGGGCCAGGCCCTCGGCGATGGCGGTCTTGCCGACGCCCGCGTCGCCGATAAGCACGGGATTGTTCTTGCTCCGGCGCGCGAGGACCTGCATGGTGCGCTCGATCTCCTGGTCGCGGCCGATGACGGGATCGAGCTGACCGGCGAGCGCGGCGGCGGTGAGGTCGCGACTCACCTGGTTGAGGGTCGGGGTCATATTGTAGCGGGCGACGTGTTCGGCGGCGAATGGCGAGGCGGGTCGACCCTGGCGCCGGACCTGGTCCACCTGGAAGCGGACGCGGTCGAGTGTGACGTTGAAGCTTTCGAGCACGCCGGCGGCGATGCCGTCGGCCTCGCGCAGCAGCGCGATGAGCAGGTGCTCGGGTCCAACGTCGTTGGCGCGCGTGTCTCGGGCCTCCTGCTCGGCGAGGTCGAGGACGGTGCGCGCGGCGACGCTGAGGGCGGGCTCGACCAGGAGCTGGCGGGTGCTCTTGCTGCCGATCACGAATTCGAGGGCGGTCTTGACCCGGGTGGGGCTCACACCCAGCCCGGTGAGGATGGCGTCGGCGGTGGGATCCTGGACCTCGAGCAGGCCGAGTAGGAGGTGCTCGGTGCAGATGGTCTTGTGGTTGAGGCGGATAGCTGTCTCGCGGGCCTGGGCGAGGGACCGCTTGGCGTCACTATTGTAGGAGTCGAAACGGCTCATCGCGGATTGCTCCTCGTCTTCGGGTAGATTGGGGAGGGGCGC
>JANWHL010000020.1 GCA_025450405.1 Ktedonobacterales bacterium | reverse complement strand
GGGCGCGCCACGCGAGGTCGTGGCCCTGGCCGGACCATTGGCGGCCGTCGCGACGCTGACCGAATGGCATCTGGTTTGGGCGGCGGCCTCGGGGATGGAGACGGACCTCTTCGCGCTCCTGGCCCTGGTGGTCTTCCTGGCGGCGGCCCGTGGGGTGCGGCCACTGGCGCTCGGGGTATTTGGTGGATTGGCGGTGGCGGTACGCCCGGAAGGGCTGGCGGTGATCGGCGTGGTGGTCGTCGTGGGCGCGTGGGCGGTGGCGCGTGGAGTTGTGGCGCGAAGGGCGGGCGCGCGCGGGAGCGAGGGCACGGCGACCGGCTCGGAGCCGCGCGCCATGCTCACGTGGGCGCGCGTATGGCTAGCGCCGTTTGTCGCGGGCGCGCTGGTGCCGCTGGTGCCGTACGGCGTGTTGAATGTGGTGGCCGGCGGGGATGTGTTGCCGAGCACGCTGGCGGCGAAGGCGGCCTACTACGGTCCACGGGACGTGGTGGTGGGCCTGGGAGCATACGCCGGCCAGGTGGTAACGGTGCTGCTGTTGAGCAGTCCGGCACTGGTGGTGCTGCTCGCGCTTTCCTGTAGCCACTGGCTCTTGGCGCGAATGGAGTCGCGGCCGGTCGTCACGGCTCGTCGGTCCGCGCGCGCGGGCCAGAGGACGGGGCGCGCTGAAGTCGCGCTGACTCACGACGGCGGGCGGCACGACGGCGGGCGGCACGACGGCGCAGCCATGATTGGGGCCCGGGCCGAGGACGCGGGGACCGCGGCGGAAACACTAGCGCGCCGACCAACGCCGAGCCTCCGTCTGATGCTCTGCCTGTGGTGCGCCGCTCTCGTACTTGGGTACGCGGGGCGCGTGACCGAGTTGCTGGCGCACGGCCGATATCTCATGCCGATTTTGCCGGAACTCCTGGCGCTGGGGGCAGGTGGGGCCGCGTGGTTGCTCGTGGATCAGCGCCGGCGCGCGCTGGCGGTGGCGGGGGCGCTGGTCTTCGTGGGCGCCTGTGTGGTCTCGCTGGGGCGCGGCGCGCAGATCTATGCGCAGAATGTCCACTTCATCAACGGCATCCAGGTGAATACCGCGATCTGGCTGCGCGACCACACCCCGCCAGGGTCGTTGGTGGCGACGCACGACATCGGCGCCATTGGATACTTCGGCGGCCGTCCCGTGCTCGACATGGCGGGCCTGGCCGACCCGGCGGTGGTTCCCTACCTGGGCGACCAGCGCGCGCTCGAGCACTATCTGGCCGGCCGACACGCCGCGTACGTGGCGATGTTCACGGACTGGTTTCCGCCGCCGGCCACGCTGGCGCGGGACCTCAGCGGCCGTGTGGTCTATCGGTCACGTGGCGATGCCGATTTCGTCGTCTATCGGACGGGGTGGTAGCACAGCCGTGACCACGTCCCCTGACGGCGGAGCGGGCCGGTCGCTGACGTGCTCGCCTTGCGAACAGGTGGCACCGAACTTGCACGCCTGCGCTACGCGTGGCAATCGATGTGATATAGTGAACCTGGCGCGCATTGTGCCGCATGGGGGATGTGGTCGCGGCGGTGGACATTCATTTTGGGTCTCCTCTCGTCCCTCCCTTCGCCCAGCCCAGCGAGAGCTCATCAGGGTAAGGTCCGCGCGACAGCGACCACACATACGAGGGGGGACGAGGGACATGGAGCGCGCATATCCTCCATGCCGCAAATGTGGGGCGGGCGATCTGGTGCCGCTCTCGGACTTCGGGAGCCAGGGAGCGCCAATCGAGTACAAGGCCTGGGTGTGCACCAACCCGGCCTGTCTGTTCAACGTCAAGATTCGTAACGGCGACATCATCATCAATGAGCCGGTCAATGACGGCTCTATGCATGCCTATCGGGGCGCTCGCTAGCGCGTTCCATCGCCCGCCCCGGCCGCGGCGCGCCGCCTGGCCGGGGCTCCGCGTGTCTGGAAACCCTTGCGCGTAAAGGTACGGGGCGATTGAGCGGGTGCGAAGCGATATCGATGGCACCAGCGCCCAGTGATAAGCGGCGCCAGGGGTAGTGACCATGTTCAAGCGATTACGGGACAATCTATTTGGGCACCAACCGGACGAGCGGGCCGTCATGACGCCAGATGAGGCCGAGCGCGCGCCGGGCGGAGCCGAGGCCGATTCAGACGACGGCGGGGCGGAAGTCGCACAGGTCAGCGTTGACGAGGTTGTCGCGCCGGACGCTGAGCCGCGCACGCCCGGTTCGCTTCAAGGTCCGTTCGCGCCTATGGGACCGGTGGAGGCTTCTCCGACGATGCCAGTACCGGCGGCAGAGTCGCTTCCCGCGGCCAACGCGCCCGCGCGGCCGACTACGCCAGGAGCGGCGCTGCCAGTGAGCGTGGCGGATCAGTCGCCAACAGCACACGCGGAGCGGGCGGCCCGTGACACAGCCCGCGACGTCCCGCGCGATGCCCCCGCGTCCGCTCGTGCCGCGCAACCACCGATCGCGAGCGTCGCGGGGGAACCCGCCACTGGAGTCGAGACGGAGTGGGGCGAGGACCGCGAGGATTTCGGTGTGGAAGGGGAAGGGGAGGAGATCGCTGGGGCGCCGGTCCGTGGGCGCGGCTTCTTCAAGAACCCCTTCCACATCAGCCTGGGACGGACACGCCAGCTGTTTGGCCGGGTCAATCAGGCGCTGGCGGCCGACGAGATCACGCCGGACCTTTGGGACGAGCTGGAGGAGACGTTGATCAGCGCAGATGTGGGGGTGGCCACGACCGAGCGTCTGCTCTCGACACTGCGCGAGCGGGTGGCGGCGGAGGATTTGACGCGCGGGACACAGCTGCGTGATGCGCTCAAGGAGGAGCTGGACCTGCTGCTGGGGGACGCGGAGCCGCTGGTGTATTCCGACACGTCGCCCATCACCGTGATCCTGGTCGTTGGCGTCAATGGCGTAGGTAAGACAACCAGCATCGCGAAGCTGGCCAGCACCCTCAAACGGCAGAAGCACCGCGTGCTGATGGCGGCCGGCGACACATTTCGCGCGGCGGCCACCGAGCAGATCAAGGTCTGGGGGGAATGTGTCGGCGTGCCGGTAATCAGCCACCAGTACGGCGCGGACCCGGCGGCGGTGGTCTACGACGCCATGCGGGCCGCCCAGGCGCGCGGCACGGACGTCCTGATCGTGGACACGGCGGGACGCCTCCACACCAAGTTCAACCTCATGGAAGAATTGAAGAAGATCGTGCGGGTGCTCCAGAAGTATGACCCCGAGGCGCCGCACGAAGTGCTGCTGGTGATTGACGCCACCACTGGCCAGAACGGCTACCTGCAGGCCAAGCAGTTCATCGCCGACGGCGGGGTCAGCGGTATCGTGCTGACCAAACTGGACGGCACCGCGCGCGGCGGCATCGTGTTTGCCATCGCTTCGGAGCTTGGCCTGCCGATTAAGTACATCGGCACGGGTGAGAAAGTTGGCGACTTCGCGCCGTTTGACCCCGTGGCGTTTGTGGACGCCCTCTTCGAATCGGAGTAGTTCGGACCGGCCTGGCTCCGATCGGACTGGCTTTGGTGTGGGCGACCCCGCCAGGTAAGCCATGCGCGCGGGCGGGAACAGGAAGAAAGTCCGCCCGCCTGTTGACTAGCTACACCTCGAGGGGAGATGATGGAGTTGGCGCGATGGGAAGCGCTTCTGGGACGCGTCCGGGCGATGCTTGCACCTTCCTCCACCGGCGGCGAGTATGTCGAAGTGGAGGGTGAGGTGCCCCTGGCGATGGGTGTGATGTTCCGCGATCTCCTGGGTCAACACGGCATCCCCGCGATGCTGCGCGATTCGGGCGTGGGGCGCGGTGCAATGGGGGGTGCGCCAAATTTGGTGCGCATCATGGTACCGATGGTGTATGCGGACGAGGCGCGGTGGTGGCTCGCGCCCGAGAATGGGCTCCCCAGTCCCGACGCGCCCTCTGGCGAGTTGAGCCAGAACGGCAGCGGCGATCAGGGCGGCGATCAGGGCGGCGGGGATGAAGAGGTCGGAGGTAGACCGTGAGAGATGAATCGCAGCCGGCCCTGGAGGCGGTCAGTCAGAACGGGTCGAGCGCGGTCGCCACGGCGCGGCCACTGCCCACCAATCTGGCCGTCAAGTGCCCAAACTGCCGCGAGTTGCTGGTTGCCAAAGACTTGGAGAAGAACGTCAAGGTCTGCCAGCGCTGTGGCCATCATTTCAAGTTGAGCGCCTGGGAGCGCATCCAACTGTTAACCGACCCCGACACCTTCAAGGAGTTCGCTGAGGAGTTGCGGTCCGCGGATCCCCTCAGTTTTGTGGATCGCACCACCTCGTACGCTCGCAGCGTGGCGGATAAGCGGGCCAAGACGGGTCTGGAAGACGCCGCCGTGGTTGGGCGCGCGCGCGTCGACGGTCTGCCCGTGGTGTTGGCCGTGTTCGACTTCAACTTCATCGGCGGGAGCATGGGTTCGGTGGTGGGCGAGAAATTGACCCGGGCCATCGAAATGGGGGAGCGCGAGCGCACGCCGGTGATCATCGTGTCGGCCTCTGGCGGTGCGCGCATGCAGGAGGGCATGTACTCCCTGATGCAAATGGCGAAAACGTCCGCGGCGCTGGGTCGATTGGCGGAGGCGGGGGTGCCGTATATCTCGGTACTGACGGATCCCACGACCGGTGGTGTGTCCGCCAGTTTTGCGTTTTTGGGGGACGTGATCCTCGCGGAACCGGGCGCCCTCATCGGTTTCGCCGGGCCGCGTGTCATCGAGCAGGCCATCCACCAGCGACTTCCGGCTGACGCCAACACATCCGAGTTCGTCCTTGCGCATGGGATGATCGACGCCGTGGTTCACCGCCGAGACTTGCGCGCCGAGCTCGCGCGGCTGCTGCGCCTCTATCGCGCCGCCGAAACGGTTGCGCATTGAACCACTGGTACGAGGAGGAGTGGACCGATGCCCTACGATCTCGATTTCGAGCGGCCCGTGGCGGAGCTCGAGCGGCGGATTCAGACCCTCCAGCGCCGCGGCGAGCGGATGCGTCCCGATGACCGCGCTCAGGTAGCCACGCTTGAAAGAGAGGTCCAGCGACAAACGCGCGAGCTCTATCGGTCCCTCTCGCCCTGGCAGCGTGTCCAGGTCGCCCGGCATCGCCACCGCCCCCAGACGAGTGACTACATTCGCTTGATGTGCGATGACTTCTTCGAGCTGCATGGCGACCGGCGTTTCGGCGACGACCGGTCGATCATGGGCGGCATCGCCAGCCTGGATGGGCGCGCGATCATGCTGATCGGGCACCAGAAGGGGCACGACATCAAGGAGCGGCAGGAGTGTAACTTCGGGATGCCGCACCCGGAGGGCTACCGGAAGGCACTGCGGCTGATGACGCACGCGGAGCGGTTCCACATGCCCGTGGTGACGTTCATCGATACCCAGGGCGCATTTCTGGGCCTGGAGGATGAACAACGCGGGCAGTCACAGGCGATTGCCGAGAATTTGCTGGTGATGGCGCGGTTGCGCACGCCCATCGTGGCGACCGTGATTGGCGAGGGCGGTTCGGGCGGCGCGCTGGCAATCGGTGTGGCCGACAGCCTGCTGATGCTCGAGAACACCTTCTATTCCGTGGCCGCGCCCGAGGCCGCCGCGACCATTCTCTGGCGTGACGCGTCGTTCGCGCCGGACGCGGCGGCGGCCATGAAGATCGGGGCGCCGGATCTGCGCGACATGGGGCTCTGCGACGCGCTCGTCCCGGAGCCGGTTGGTGGGGCGCACCGCGATCATGAGATGGCCGCCGCCCATCTCAAGGCGGCGCTGAACGAACACCTCGACGAGCTCACACGGGTGCCCACCGCTATCCTGCTCGACCGGCGCTACGCCAAATTCCGCAACATCGGCGTCTACGCGCGCCCGGTCCCCGCCACCGTCGACTGAGGTCGGAGAGAGCGATGCCCCCAATGTGACCCACATGCGCTGGGCGGGGCAGCGCCAGCATATGGGCGCTCGGGCGTGCGCACGCGGGGCGAGTGACCGTGGAGGTTGGTGATATCATTACGGCGGAACCTATACCATCTCGGCATGGGAGGTGGACCGCCATGGACCTCACTCAGCTCGCGTATTTTCGCGCGGCCGCGCAACTGGAGCATTTTAGCCGCGCCGCCGACACCATGCACGTGGCGCAACCGGCGCTCTCGCGCCAGATTCGGACGCTGGAGACCGAGCTCGGCGTGACCCTCTTCGACCGGGTCGGACGCGGTGTTCGGCTCACGGCCGCCGGGCGCGCGATCCTGCCCAGAGTGGAACGCGCCCTCGCGGAGACGGACGCCATCGGCCGCGATGTGCGCGCGCTGCTCGAACTCGAGTCGGGGCTGGTAGCGCTCGGGTTCCTTCACTCCATCGGCGCGCACTTGCTCCCGAACATCCTGGCGGCCTTCCGCGCGCGTCACCCCGCGATTGGCTTCACCCTTCACGAGGGACCATACTCAGATCTCGAGGAACGCGTGCGGCGGGGGGACCTCGACTTGGCCATCAGCTCGCCCTTGCCGGCCGACGACGACGATTTGGTCTCGACCTACTTGCTGCGCGATGACCTGGTGGCCGCGCTGCCGCCGCATCATCCACAGGCGTCGCATGACGAGGTGCGGCTCGCGGCGCTGGCCCGTGAGCCGTTCATCTTCCTGGGCGCGAAGTTTGGGGAGCTGCGTCGCATCACCTGGGAGGCGTGCACAGTGGCAGGTTTTACACCGCGCGTGGCGTTCGAGGCGGAGGGACTTGCCACCATGCGCGGGCTGGTGGGCGCGGGGCTCGGCGTGGCGCTGCTGCCTGGCCTGGCGAGTCATGTGCGCGATGACAAGGGGCCCGGCTTGGCCTGCCGGCCGCTCATGGCCCGGCCGGCGCATCGGACGATCGGACTTATCCGCCATCGCGAGCGGATTCTCTCGCCTGCCGCGCAGGCGTTTGTGGAGGTGATCGTGGCGCGGTTCGCGGGCGTGGAACCGTAGCGCACGTCAACGGTCGAGGTAGATGTCGGCCAGGTCCCCAGTCAGCGCGGAGATCAGGCGGCGGAAACGCCGGAGCTGGTTGTCGTATTTGCTCGCTCCAGTCGGCTGAAGCACCTCGGCGGGGAGCTGAGCCTGGAACACGCGGTAGTCGTCTGGCGACCAGATATTGGTGGCGAGAAGCGCGAGGAGCGCGGCGCCGGTGGCCGAGGCATCCACGGGGCCGAGATGGCGGACTGGGAGGCCGACTGCGTCGGCGGTGAGCTGGCGGATCCATTGCGCGTCCATGACGTGTCCGGTGGCGACGATCTCGCGCGGGGCGACTTCGAACGCCGAGAGGCGCGACGCGATCACCGTCGCGTTGAAGATGATGCCCTCGATGGCCGCGCGCATCAGGTCCACGGCCGTGTGATGGAGGCGCAGGCCGACGAAGATGCCCGATGCGTCTTCGCGCCAGATCGGGGCACGCTCGCCGGTGATGTAGGGCAGGCAAAGCAGGTCGTCTGGGTCCGCGCGTTCCGACGCGGCCACGAGGGCAGCGATGGCGTTCTTGGCGCCGGATGACGCGTCCTCGTTCGCGACGCCCGCCTTGGAGGGGCCATTGGCGGTGCCATACGTGGAGAGAATGTGGCGGGCGAGCCACGCGAGGACGACGCCGCCACTGTTGCTCGGGCCGCCCACGATGTAGTGGGTGGCATCGAGAACGTAGCAGAACGATTGCGACGCTGGGTCGGTGAATGGCGTGGCGCGGCCAGCGCGGACGGCGCAGCTGGTGCCGATGGTGATGACCATGCGATCACCGCTGATGGCGCCTGCGCCCAAATTGGCGAGCACGCCGTCAGATGCGCCAATATTCGCGATGGAGTATGGCGCGATGCCCACCGTAGCCAACGGCGAGTGCGCCCGCACCGGCCGCGAGTAGGTCGTGGGAACGAGCGCCGAGAGGCGGTCGGCGCCGATGCCCGCGAGCCGGAGCGCGCCAGCGTCCCAGGCGCCGTCGCGGAGATTGTACAGTCCCGTGGCGCTGGCGATCGACGCGTCTACCTGCCACTCGCCGAACCAGCGGTGCCAGATCCACTCCTTGATCGAGACGAACTTCGCGGCGGCGGTAAAGACATCCGCGTGCTGGCGTCTGAGCCAAAGCAGCTTGCACAGGGGAGACATACCGTGGATGGGTGTACCCGTGCGCGCGTACAGGTCGGGGGTCTCGGGCGATGACAGCAGTGCGCGAGCGGCGTCGCCCGCGCGCGTATCCATCCACAGGAGCGCATGGCCAAGCGGGGTGCCGTCGTCACTTACCGGGATAACACTGTGCATGGCAGCGCTGAAGCCAAGGAGCGTGGGGGTAAGGCCGTGGGCACGCAGCCCCACGGTTGCGCGGCCGAGCACATCCATGACGGCGGTATAGACAACGGTAGGATCCTGTTCGGCGGCACCGCGGTCGTCGCCGACGGTGGGGACATCGGTGGACGCTCGGACAAGTTCGCGCCCGTGTTCGTCGAAACCCATGGCCTTGACCGATGTCGTCCCTACGTCGAGCCCAATCGTGCACGCCCGGCTGGTCATTTCAGCGCCTCCTTCTCGCGCGGCGGGTTCGCACAACGGATACCACGTTGGGACTGATTGACGGCATTGAACGGGTGTGCTATGTTTCGAGGCACCGATCGGACTCGGCCGCGCGGCGATTCGTATTGTGGCGCTTCATGCGTGGTGAGCGGATTGATCGGCTGGGGGCAAACGCCGATGGGCCAACACGGGACACCACGGCGCGTGCCCTCGCGACCGGCACCTTTCGATGACAACGGTGTCGCGGACGACGTGGCTGGTGATGGCGGGGGGCGGGTGCCCATTGAGGCGGATGTCGCCGGTGCCATTGACCCGCCGCTTGGTGGGGCGGCTGGGTCAGGGCCAGGCGGGGTGACGCTCCTGAGCCGCGCGCGGGCGGCGCTGGATGAGGCCGGCGCCGCGCTGGGAACTGGGGACCTGGTGCGCGCGGTGTTTGGCGCGACAGTGCCGGTGGATGCGGCGGCGACTCCCTGGGGGGTGATGCTGGAGCGTCTGCTGGTCAACTCGAATCTCTTCGCCAGAGACGGCGCCGGCCGGTGGCGGCTGGCGGCGTGGGACCTGGCGCGGCGCTCGCTCGACACCCTGGAGTGGGCGGTCATCGACATCGAGACGACGGGTCTGGCTCCGGGCCGGCACCACGT
>JANWHL010000019.1 GCA_025450405.1 Ktedonobacterales bacterium | reverse complement strand
GGCCCGCACGTGCGGGCGCGGGCGGTCTATCTCGTGGCGGCGCGGTTGGTGCCGCGCGGGCGCGCGCAAGCGCCGCTCAGCGACCTCTTTGCCGGGCGGGTGGGCCGGGGCACGCTGGTGGCCTGGGTACAGCAGGCGGCGCAGGTGCTGGCGCCGGTCGAGGAGCGGATCACGGCGGCGCTCCAACAGGCGCCGGTGGTCCACGTCGATGAGACCGGCGTGCGCCCTGGAGCATGGCGTCGCGCTCCAGGGGGCAGATGGTCGCGCGCAAGGGCGCCAGCCGGTCGGCGGGCACCGCGTGCTCGACCCGTTCGTAGCCCTCCGCCTCCGCCCCGAAGTCCTCGCTCAAGCGGATCAGGTCGACGCAGGTCCGGCGTAGGTCTTCCAGGCCGCCGTACGCCGACCACAGCTGTCCGCGGGCCAGTGGAGTGAGGACGTGGTGCCGCAAATTATGGCAGAACCAGGAGATCAGGCGGCGCAAGGTCTCGACCTGGAGACTCGGGTCCACGGTAAACGGAGGGAAGGTGACGCCCGCCAGGATGCCGCGTTTGTCGAGGAGCACCCGGTAGGGACCCGTATGGAGATGGGTGAAGAGACGTTCGCGGCCGAGTTCGAGCTCCCCCTCCGTATCGTCCGCCAGCATGAAGCAGACGACATCAGCGCCGTGGTTGTGCGCGTCTTCCAGGAAATACGGCTCGCCGAGCCGCTCGATGAATGCTCGGCGCTCGGCAATGAAGCTGTCGTAGCCGGACGTCGCTGATGATCGCGTACAGGTCCAGGTCGGAGCGCGCATCGGCCGTCCCGGCGGCATGCGACCCGCCGAGAAAAGCGGCCAGGACCCGCTCGTCGGCCTGGCAGGCCGCCACGAACCGCGCGACGACGGCCTGGTGGTGCGCGGGCATGTCGGGTAGCTGTTGTTCCGGAGCGGCCATTGTGGTGCCTCCGCGGGAGAAACGGCGGGAGAACAGACGCGGTGAGGCTACTTGAGGACATCCTTCCGCTTGAGCAGATACGCGGTCAGCACCGTCAGCGCGATGAGAATGCCCGCGAGCACCCCCCAGGTGACCAGCAGATAGTGAGTGTCCTGACGATAGATGACGCACGTGGCGCAGGAGCCGTAGAGCCGGTCACCGCCGAGCGGGATGGCGTCCAGGCGCAGCGAGGAGCCCAGACCCGCCATCGCCCAGCGTGTCACAAACACCATGCCGATCACCTGAAGATAGATCGCCTTGAGGGGGAAAATGACGCCGGAAAACACGACCTGTGGGATCAGCACGAGCGGAATATAGCTCATGGCCTGGTCGTTGTTGGACACGAGCGCCGAGATGGCTAGCCCCATGAGCAGGCCCGCGAGCGCGGTAAGCGCGAGCGACACATACCCTTCCAGGAGGGCGTTCCAGAAGAGGCCCTGGTGAAATGGGGCGGCCAGCGCGATGATCAGGATGAAGGCGGCGCATTGAAGCAGCGAAAGCAACCCCAAGATCGCGATCTTGGAGAACAAGTAGGGCAGGATTCCCAGATTCACCGTGCGCTCGCGCCGGAAGATGGCCGCCTCTTTGACGATCTCACGCGCCGCGTTGATGCAGCCAAACATCACCGCCGAAAACGCCATGATGAAGATAAACCGCTGCGCGTCCGCTTGCGCGTCCAGCGCGGCGGACTGGAACATATCGTGCCGGTCGAGCTCCAGAATGAAGACGGCGAGCAGCAGCGCGATAACGGGCGCCTGCGCGAGCAGCAGCACGAGATTGCGCTTGTCGTTCCAGAGCAGCTCGACGTAGCGGGTGGTCAAGAGCGCGAATTGCTTCCATCCAGTGCCACCCAGCAGTCTACTCATCCAGGTCCGTGGCTGTCCGCTCGCCCGATCCGCACTTGGCGAGGCGAGTGGGCGATGGCTGAGCGGTTCCGCGACATAGCGTTCGTACGTTGGTGAACGCTTGAAGCGCGCCGCGACCTCGGCCGGCAGCTCGGGATGCTCGGAGGTCGGCTCCAGCACACTGTAGATCTCGGCAAAACCCGGCTGTTCAAAATACGTGGTGGTCTCGTGAGGTGGACCAAAAAACGCGACATGGCCACCGGCGGCGAGGAAGCACACATAATCACACACATTGATGTTGCTGGTTGCGTGCGTCACCAGGACGATGGTGTGGCCCTTGTCGGCCAGTTTGCGCAGCAATAGCATCATCTTGCGGTCCAACCCTGGGTCCAACCCTGACGTTGGCTCGTCGAGGAAGAACAGGCTGGGGCTCGCCAAAAGTTCCAGCGCAATTGAAACGCGCTTGCGCTGACCGCCGGAGAGTTGCCGAATGAGGAGCTTGCGGCGGTGGCGCATCTCCACGTCGTCGAGCACTTCCTCGATGCGCTGATCGATCTGTGCTGGCGTGAAGTCTTCGGGCAGACGGAGCTTGGCCGCGTAGTAGAGGGCGCGTTCGACGCTCAGATCCCGGTGAATGATTTCGTCTTGGGGAACGTAGCCAATCTGCGTGCTGAATGCCGCACGATGTTGATAGAAGTCCTGCCCGTTGTAGAGGACGGTGCCACTCGCGGCGGGTCGTAGTCCACTCAGCGCGTCGAGCAACGTGGACTTGCCCGCGCCCGACGCCCCGACCAGCGCTACAAACGATCGCGGCGGAAAGCAGATCTCCACGTCGTCCAGCAGGATTGTCCCATTGCCGCCAGTCTGTGTGACGTGCAGCGCGTCGATGCGAACGCCGCCGCTCTCGTCATAGAGCACGATCAGCCCGCTCTCGAAGAGCAGCTTGTACGGCCCGATGCGGATCTCCTCGCCGGGATGCAGTGTCTGCTCGCCGACCCGCAGGCCGTTGACGTACGTATGGTTCGTGCTCCCCAAATCGATCAGCCGGTAGGTGTCTCCGTCGCGCGTCAGCCGCGCATGATGCGCCGATACCTGGGGATGATCCAGCACCAGCGTGTTGTCGCGCATCCGGCCGATGGTGACCTCGGCCGTGCCGAGCGGGATCTGCCGTACGCGGGCGGGCGCGCGGGCGGCCGACTCCCGGCCCTCGTGGTAGGTCAGGCTCACCACGATGCCGTGCTCGTCGCCAATTCGGATCCGCTCGCCAGAGCGCAGATCCGAGCGGATGACCTCGTGCCCGTGAATCTGGCGTCCGTTGTGGAGCAAGCCATGTTCGGTGGCATGGCGCTCGGGATGAGGATGGATCAGCCGCCACTGCGTGCGCTCACGCACCAACTGGAGATGGAAGTCGGAGACGCAGGGCTCGTCTATGACAATGTCGTTGCGTGGATCTCGGCCAATGCTGACGCTCGCCTTGACGAGCGCGTGGGCCATGCTCGTGCCCGTTACGTGGTCCGTGACCTCCAGGAAGGCGAGGCCAAGCTCCTCCGGTGGCGCGAGCTGCGTCTCTAGGGGGGGCTCATCCGGCCGCGCCGCCGGGGGTGACGCCATGAGTGACGCGGGCGCCGCGCGAGCGGGGACTTGCGGGGCATCAGCCGCGGAATCTTGGGGAGATTCATGCGGAGATTCATGCGGGATGGCCGGCGGGACAGCGGCCAACGCGAGTGGCGGGGCCCCGTTAGCTGGGTCCGCTGGGTCCGCCGGCATAGGGCCCGCTGTGGCAGCCGGCACCGCCGCGGTTTGGGCGCGCACGGTCTGGGCGCGCACGGGCAGGAACATGAAGGCGGTGACGTCCCCGAGCCCGATGTGGCTGCTTTCGCCGAGGTCAGCTTCCTCCACAACGCGCTCGTCAACCGTCAGGACACTCGTCCGCGAGAGCCTCTCGATCCGCCACACCCCATCCTGGTACAGCAGCCGGGCGTGCGCGCGCGACACCTTCGGATCGAGCAGCACGACGTCATTGCCGACGCCGCGGCCAAGGGTCACGACCGCCTGTGTCACGCGCAGGGTGACTCCCGCCAATGGACCGGAGAGGAAGCGCAGCTCGGCCTCTGGCCGATCTGGGAGGTCTGGGAGGTCATTGGTCATCTCGGCGCGCGGCGCGCGTCCTCATCCGCGAATCCGATGAGGTCGCCGCTTCTCCTTTCCCCACACGTCTCCCGACCCGTCCCAACTCGGCTCGCGCCGTCGCGGGCGCCGCCCCCGCCAGATTGACGCCCACGGAGCGACGATGCCCGCGGCGTGCTCAGGAGGGCACGGTGACCAGGAAGTCGTTATACACGACGCTGATATGCCCCGCCGGATTGATGAGCGCGATCCGTCCACTGGGGAGGGACCCATCGTCGGCCTGGCCGATCTGAACCCCGTTGACGTAGAAGATAAAGTGGCTGCCCCGTGCCCGGACGGTGAGCGTATTACTGACATTCATCCCAGCATTGATGTGGCTGTCTGTCCGCGCCGGCACGATCGACTGGCCCGCGCCTTTGACTACCAATGAGAAGGTCCATTGACGCTGGGCGTTTACCCCGAAGAAGTAAAAGTGTGAGTCGCTCACGCCGCGCAGCAGAATTCCATAGAACTGATCGGTAGCGCCAGCGACCTGGCGCGCCCGCACCGAGATGGTGGCGCTGCCGAGCGGATTGGGCGGCGCGTAGCAGATGAAGGAGCCAGTCACTTCATAGCCGCCGTCCGCATAGTGACACTGGTTCAAGACGGCCCAGCGGCGATTGTTCGCGGTCAGACCGTCCTGGTAACTCACCAACTCGACCGGCGTCGCGGTAGCGGCTGGCACGACCGTGGCGGTCGGGGTCTTGCGCGCGATCGTGCCCACCACGTGAGTGGGCGTTGGCGTCCGCGCGGCGCGGAGCAGCACCACCGCCAGGATGATCATCAGCACACCGCCCCCCACCGCGCCGAACATCCATGCCGGATACCGCTTAGCCCGGCTCTTCACGCGCGCGGTCGTGTCGCTGACGAGTGATGTCATCTCGGTCGGGAGCTCGTAAGCACGCACCCTCGAGATGCCGGATGCGGCCACCGTGGCGACGGCGGATCGCATCTCGGTCAGCGAGCTGGAGAGGCGCGCCCGAAACACGCCGCTCGCGCCGGCCACACCCTGGCCGCCAACGCCGACCTCGGCAGCCACGGTGGCGAGCGCCATGGCCGGCTTCTCGATCGCCGCGGCTGGGACGCTTACTGGCGGTGGGGATGGGGCATCGGGCACCGCGGGCTCTAGTGGGGATGGCCCCGCGTCGCTCGCGAGCGAAGCCGGTGGCGGGTTTGAGCTTGCGCCGGGCGTCGGCATCGCCTGGGACGGTGTCGCGGGCGGTGTCGCGGACGGTGTCGCGGACGGTGTCGCGGACGGTGTCGCGGACGGTGTCGCGGACGGTGGCATGATCACCGTGATGGATTCCGAGTCTTGCACCGCGCCACGCAGCGCCTGGATCAGCTCGCCACCGGTGGCATAGCGATCTTCGGGCCGCTTCGCGAGGGACCGCATGATCACCTGGTCGAGCGCGATGGGCAGGTCCGGCCGCATCTCGCGCGGGTTGGAGGGAACGGCTGAGATGTGTTTGAACACCGCCTCAGAGAGCGACTTGACGCGGAACGGCGGCGAGCCAGTGGCCACCTCATAAAGCACGACGCCGAGCGAGTAGAGATCACTCCGGCCATCCAGCGCCTCTCCCTGACATTGCTCGGGTGACATATAGGTGGGTGTCCCGACCACCACTCCCGTCACGGTCAGGTCGCCTCCGGCCTCTACCATCCGCGCGAGGCCAAAGTCGCTGATCTTGACGCGATAGCGTTCGGTGTCGAGAGGCCCCCCAGGGACGCTCAATTGTTGGAGCAGTAAGTTGTCGGGCTTGATGTCGCGATGGACCATGCCGCGTGAGTGGGCATACGTCAACCCCTCCGCTACCTGGCACACCAGGTCCAGTGCCAGTTCGAGCGACCATCCCCGCCCGGCCGCTCTCTGCCGCAGCAGTGTCCGCAGGGAGCCGCTGGGCACCAGCTCCATGATCAGATAGGAGCGGCCATCCTGCTCCCCAAAGTCATACACCTCAACGATATTGGGGTGTGAGAGCGCCGCCGCCGCCTGTGCCTCCCGGAGAAAGCGCGCCTGAAATGTCTCATCGGATGCCAGGCTGGCGTGCATGACTTTGACCGCTGCCGTGCGCTTGAGGCGCAGATGGACGGCGCGATACACCTCGCCCATGCCGCCCGAGCCAAGCTGTTCCTCGATGCGATAATTTCCCAGCGTCTGGCCGATCAGCTGGGCCATGCTTCACCTCCCGTGGTCCGAGCGAGACGGCGAACATCCGAGCGAGACGTGGCGACGGGGTGTGTGGATAGGTCACGGTTGGCCCAGCCAATAGAGGGGAGCGGGGAGCTTGCGCGCGCGCAAGGGGGCGCATTCCTAAAGTAGCGTACACAGTATATGCAGCCGTCGCGCATCACCGCAATTCCCCGCGCGAAGATGCCGCCACTCAGCTTCGAGGATACCGAACGGATACGGCCAGAAAACTCGCGGCGCCGCCGGCACGGATCGCCGAGCGCTAGCGCATCGGGCGTCGGTCACCCAGTCCCGGCCAAGGCTGGTGCGCATGCGCACCGCGATCCAGCTGAAGCCGTGTGTCGCTGGCGGACGGCCAGGCGCCCGCATGTCCTCTCGCTGGACACGTTCTTGCGGCCGCCACATCCAGGGGCGTGACGAATGTGCCCCTGAAGGAGGGACGTATGGCCAAGTCCGATCAATCGATTGACGTGAACGTGCCGGTACGCACGGCGTACAATCAGTGGACGCAGTTCGAGACATTCCCGGAGTTCATGGAGGGCGTGGAGACGGTTCGGCAACTGGACGCCACGCATCTGCACTGGACGGCGACGGTGGGCGGCAAACGGCAGGAGTGGGAGGCGGAGATCGACGAGCAGATCCCCGATCAGAAGGTGGCGTGGCACAGCACCAGCGGCGACCGCAACGCTGGCGTGGTGACCTTCAACCGGCTCGGCCCCGACCAGACGCGGGTGCTGCTCTCGCTGGAGTACGAGCCCTCGGGCGCGCTGGAGCGCGCCGGTGCGACGCTTGGGTTCCTTGAGCGCCGGGTGAAGGGCGACCTGGAGCGGTTCAGGGCCTTCATCGAGTCGCGCGGCGCGGCCGGTGAGACCGGCGCCTGGCGTGGCACGGTCGAGGGCCATCCCGACGTGAGCGGCCCACTGACGTAGGTGGTTCCGCGCCCGACTCTCGGGCGCGACCCCGCTGCCGGCCGCTGGCATGTCCCATAACGCGTCCCGCGCGCCTCGTACGGTACGAGGCGCGTTCGTCGCGCCAAAGGGAGGACACCAGTAACGGAGCTTCGCTGATCGGCCGCCCACCTGTCCGGCGCGCCGGGTGCGCGGCGCGCCTCTAGATTGCGGTCCTCAGCCCTTCGGCGCGCGGCGCCGCGCGCTGGTGACGACCAGCACGATCCCGATGATCCCTACGACCACTCCGAGCACGGTGTACTGGATGTGGCCGCTCATGAAGCCTCCGCGCACGATGTTGAGGCCCTGGAGTGTCCAGAGCAGGCCGAAGGCAATCGCCAGGATGCCAATGATCAGGATGACCCACCGCATCGTCCCCACCTCTTTCGTCGCCGCTCGCCGCGTGGCGCCGCATGCCGGCGCGCGAGACCGCGCCGCGCCACCAGAGACGCCGCTCCCGCGGAGCGGCCCCACACAGTAGGGATTACGGCGTGTGGTTACCGGGCGTCTTCCACGGTGTCGCCGGCCGGCGGCGCGGTCGTGGCGATGTGCTACCATTGGTGGGCCAGTGCCGTGAAGATCGGCGGCGAGCCCGCCCGCGACCAATCCCCTGGCGGTGAGGACGCGGTGGCGCTGGCTGTGAGAGGGAGTGTGACATGAACCTCTACACGCTCGCGCTGTTTGTGCATCTGGTGGGCGCCATCGTGGGCGTTGGCGGCGTGTGCGCCTGGCTCTTCGCCCTCGTCGGTGTGCGCGCCGCCCGTTCGGTGGACCAGGTGCGCGCGCTGCTCGCGCTCTACGCGCTGGCCGGGACTGTGGCGCTGGGCGGCGTCCTCCTAATTGTGATTGGCGGGCTCTATATGGCCCTCTCAACCACCCTCTGGCAGAGCGGCTGGTTGATCGTCGCCACGGTCTGCTTCGTGTTGATCCTCTCCGCGGGCGGGGCCTTCCTCGGTCGCCGCATCCAGGCGCTGACCAAGGCGGCCAGCGAGGCGCCCGCGGGGGCGGTGCCCGCATCGTTGGTGGGGCGGATTCAGGACCCCGTCACGCGGGTGGCGCTGCACATCTACATCGCTGTCCTGTTCGGCATCGTCTACCTGATGGCCATCAAGCCCGCGCTCGTCTGGGCGATCGTCGTGATCCTGATCGCGGCGGCCCTTGGCGTCCTCTCGGGCGTGCCACTCATGCGGCCGGCCCGCGCGTCCACGAGCTAACCCGCTCGCATCGTTGCCAACTCGCGTCGATGCCAACGGATCGCCGCCGCCACGCCGCGCGGGTCCGCGCGCGAGCCGTGACCACATTCCGCCGCCAGCCCTGTTTCGCGCGCGACGCGTCGTGGGGCTGGGAGCGCTCTCGCGCCCAGATCCACCTTGGCAGGTTGCACGTGCGCGCTCAGCCCACCGAGATGCTGATCTCGCCCATGTCCACATGCGCGGTGAGCGATCCGCTTGGGTTCGGGCCCAGGTCGCCCGCCGCGCGCGCCGACGTGATGTTGCGCAGCACCGGGATGTTCCAGCCCGAGATGTTGATCGCGCCGACGTCGGTGGAAGCCTCCAGCCGCGCCGGGGTGGCCTGGGGCAGCGTCAGCTTGATGCGCCCGGCGTCCACCCGCACATCGAGCGTGGTACCCCCCACCAGCGCGCCGGCAATCTGGATCTGCCCGGCGTCCACATTCGCGCGCGAGCTGCCGCTCAGATTGACGCCCTCGGCCTGGATCGAGCCGGCGTCCACCCGCGCCGCCAGCGTGCCGCGCGTGTCGTGGACTTCGAGCGCCCCGGCCTCCAGGCGCAGATCCAGGTTCACTGATGTGGGGACGGTCAGATTGAGATCGGCCCACATCTGCCGGTCGAGCGAGAGATGGTGGTCCATCACCACATCCACCGTCACGAGGTCGCCATCCTGTGTGCAGTTGACTTGGATGCGCTCGAGGTCTTGCTGGGTGATCTCGCCGCGCCCCTTCTTGACCACCTCCACGGCGACCGCGCCGCTCCCGTCCCCGTGGACCTTGAGCGTGCCAATGGGATTGTGCGCCACGACGCGTGCTCCGGCGCCGACGGTGAAGGTGCGCGTGACCGTATCCGTGACCTCCGGGCCGCGGGTGAATTTGCTGACCAGGCTCGCCAGGCTCGAAAAGAGCCCGCCACGCCCTCGCGATGCGTCGTCCATGGTGTCCTCCCGTACCAGTCCCGCCGCGCGGCCATCCGCACATCGAGCCCGTGGCCCGCGCGGGCGGGGTCTCCTCCTCCGGCGCCCAGGGGCGCCGCCATCCAACACTACGTCGCGGCACAATGGCGGGTTGGAGATGGGCCGGCGACGCCTGTCCGCCACCGAGCAATAGAGGGTACCGCTCAGTGGCGCGCCGCCACCGCCCAGCGTATACTTGGGCTCGTGCCCTGGACCTGTTCCTGTCCATGGCATCGAGACACAAGGTTGCCCCCCATGCTCCGCGCCATCATCTTCGACTTCGACGGCACCATCCTCGACACCGAGACCCCCGAATACCAGGCATGGCGCGAGATCTACCGCCAGCACGGCGCCGACCTGCCGCCCGCCGTCTGGGCGCGCGCGGTGGGCACCTCCGCCGACGCCTTTGACCCGGTCGGGTATTTGGAGGAGTTGATCGGCCAGGCGCTGCCCCGCGATGCCATCGAGGCGGCGCAATTCGACCGCGTGCGCGCGTTGATCGCGGGCGAGGTGCCGCGGCCGGGAGTGGTGGCCCTGCTGCGCGCGGCACGGGAGCGACATCTCAAGGTTGGCCTGGCATCGAGCTCCTCGCGCGCCTACGTGGCGGCCCACCTGGAGCGACTCGGTCTGCGCGGCGACTTCGATGTCCTCAGCGCCCGCGACGATGTCGAGCGCGTCAAGCCGGACCCCGCGCTCTACCTCTACGCGCTCCGGCGTCTGGGCGTCGCGGCCACCGAGGCCATCGCCATCGAGGACTCGCCCAATGGCCTGCTGGCGGCGCGCGCGGCGGGTCTCGCCTGCCTGGTGGTCCCCAACCCCGTCACGATCCAGTTCGCCTTTCCCGCAGATGCCATCCGGCGCGACTCGCTGGATGGGGTGACGCTGGTTTTCCTCGAGAATCTGCGTGGCGCGGGCATAGACCAGGCGGGGGATGGCGGTTGACCCGTGGCGGGCCGACGCATAGAATGGCCGCACCATGGATGATCTCACCCCCCGCGCCAGTCCACCGCCCGCACCCGGCGCGCCGCCCGCCTTCCCCCCAGCCAGTGGGCCGATCCTTGGCCCCGCAACCGCTCCGACCACTGGACCAATCGCGCCGCCCGCGCCTTCGGGTCCCGTCGCGCGGCCCGCGGGTCCGAGGGACACCACTATGCGCGGCAGCGCCGCCGAGATCACGCGCCCGCTCGCCCCGACCACGCGCCCCGCTCGACCCGAGGGCGATCCGCCCGCGAGCCAGGACGCTCCCGCACCGGCACCGCTCGACGACGCCGACCCCCTCGACGCCGACCCCCTCGACGCCGACCCCCTCGACGCCGACCCGCCCGCCGACCCGCTCGATGCCACCCCCGCCGCCGACGATTCCCCATTGGCGCCTGCTCCCGCCGCGCCACCGGCCTGGTTCCTCGCCCTCACGCGCGCCATCTGGCGCCGGCCGGCACGGTGGTGGCGCCCATTGGATTGGGCGGCGGCGCTTCTGCTGCTGGCCGCGGTGTTGGTGCCCATCGGGCCAGGGTCGAACGATCTCTTCGCCGCGGCCAGCGCCGCCCGCGCGGTGTATCGCTATGACCGGGCGCTCGCGTTCTATGCCCAGGCCGCGCGCCTGCATCCGCGCGATCCCCGGCCCGCCTGCCTCACCGGCGACGTGCTGGCGCTCCAGCGCCTCGCCGCGCCCGCCATCGCGGCCTACCAGCGCTGCCAGGCATTGGGCGACAGCGACCCCAATGTCTGGCTGGCGATGGGCGATGTCGAGCTGGCCCGCGGCGCCCCCGACACCGCCGTGAGTGACTGGCGGCGCGCGGCGGCCAGCGGCAGTTGGACGGCGCACCGGCGGCTGGCGGCGCTCTACGAATCCCAGGGACGCCTGGACCTGGCGGCGGCGCAGTGGCATGCGCTGCCCACCACCGACGACCAGGCCTTGACCCAGCTCGGGCTCATCGCGCTCAGTCTGGGCGACTATCCCACCGCCCAGCGCGACCTTGTGGCGGCCCGCCAGCTCGGCGGCTACCACGCCCAGGACGCCCTCGACCAGGGGTTTGTTCTGCTGGCGGCCGCCGCGCCCCAGGATGAGCCCGATCTGGCCCAACTCGGCTTCACCTTCCTCCAGAACGACATGCCCACCTTCGCACGCGCGCCGCTGGAGCGGGCCATCGCCGCCGACCCCACCGCCGGGCCGCCGCACGCCTACCTCGCCTGGGTCGAGATGCTGGCGGGAGAAACCGCGCCGGCGCGTGCCGACGAGACCATCGCCCTCCAACTGGATCCGTCAGAGTCGTTCACCCTCTTCGTCGCCGGCGAACAGGCCATGGCCGCGCGCGACTGGCAGACCGCCATTGACCAATTCAGCGCCGCAACCGAGTCCGACAAGAGCAATCCGCTGCTCTGGTCCGAGCTTGGGCGCGCCTACCTGGGCGAGTATGGCTACGTCCAGGCCGAGCTCAACCTGGACCAGGGCGCGAATCTCGGCGACGACCCCTCCTATTCCGTCGCCCTTCTCCAGTTCTATGTGGATTACCAGGTCGGCATCTACGATGGCCGCGCCGCTCATGCCGCGAATGTGGCGCTGGGCCGCTGGCCCACGTCCGCCGCGGTGCGCGACCTCGCGGGCCAGATCTACACGTTGATGGGCCAAACCGACCAGGCCGAGGCCATCTACGAGCGGACCGTCGAGGTCGATCCTGGCGACCCACGCGCCTACATTCACCTCGGGCGGTATGCCCTCCAGCACGACGATCTGGTGACCGCGGCGGGGGAGCTGCGGACCGCGTTGGCCATCAGCCCGGACGGACCGCTGGCGCCAAGCGTCCGGGCGCTGCTGGCGCCGCTCGCCGGTGTCGCGGTCTGAGGAGGCGCGCTGCCCATGCATGGACACTCGCCGGTGTATCTCGCGCATCTGCCATGGAGGACGCGCATCCGCTGATGCGTTGGTACTCCCCCTTGAGGGGTCGGGCCGGCGAGCGCTTCGATCCATGGTACAATGCGGAAGCGCGGGGCGAGCAAGCGGGAGAGATCATGGCCGCCCCGAGCGCCATTCAGATCTTCCCGGTGATCCCCAGATGATCCCCGCGATGCCCACAACCGCGGGCCGATCCGCGCGTTATATCACTAGAGAAGCCTACGGAAGAGCCCGTGAAACGCCACCAGGCGCGCTGTTCCATGGCAAGATAACAGCACGGAGACACCGCGCTCGCGGACACCGCACGCGCATACCGCACACACGCTGTGCGCGGGCGCATGCCGCGGCGGCGGGGCGGGGCGACACGCCGGCACATGAGGGGGTGGTAGTGAGTATGGATGAGATGGGCAGCCATCGTAGCGGCGCCCCAGGGGCAATGCCAACCACATATCTGCCGAAGAACGAAGTCACGACGCTCGCGACCGGAACCGTGCTCCAGCAGCGCTATGTGGTCGAGGGCGTGCTCGGCCTGGGCGGCATGGGCGCTGTCTATCGCGTGCGCGACATGCGCTTCACCGGCGCGGTAAAGTACTGCGCGCTCAAGGAGATGATCACCAAGTTCACCGACACCATGGACCAGCGCACCTCCCTGGCGAACTTCGAGCGCGAGGCCAACATGCTGGCGTCGCTGAACCATCCCGCCATCCCCGCCGTCTACGACTTCTTCGCCGAGCACGCCCGCGCCTACCTCGTCCTGGAGTACATCGAGGGGCGCGACCTCGAGAATGTGCTCAAGGCCACGGAGAGCCCGCTCGAGGAGCAGGCGGTGGTGGATTGGGCGCTCCAGCTGTGCGACGTCCTCCATTACCTCCACACCCACGAGCCGCCGATCATCTTCCGCGACCTCAAGCCCTCCAACGTCATTCTCACGCCCTCGAACCACATCATCCTCATCGACTTTGGCATCGCCAAGACCCTCCAGCTGGCCAAGAAGGGCACGATGGTTGGCACGGAGGGCTATTCGCCACCTGAACAATACCGCGGCCTCGCCGACCCCCGCTCCGACATCTACTCGCTCGGCGCCATGATGCACCATCTCCTCACCCGGAGCGATCCCCGCTTCGAGACGCCGTTCACGTTCGTAGAGCGCATGCCGCGCTCGCTCAACCCGGCGGTCTCCGAGGCCATGGAAGCCGTCATCATGCGCTGCGTCGAATACGACGCGTCCAAGCGCTACCAGAGCGTGCTGGAGCTCCGCGACGCGCTCATCGGCGTCCTCAGCGCGCAACTGCCCGACACCGGCCTCTTCCGGGTGCTGAGCACCAGCGCCATGCCCCGCACGCCCTCGCGCTCGACCCCCAATTCCGGACGGCTCGTCGGCACCAGCCTGCTCTGGAAATTCCAGACGGAGGACGAGGTGCGCGGCTCGGCCGCGATCACGCCGGGCGCCGTGTTCATCGGCTCGTACGACAAGCACCTCTATGCCCTCGAGATCGGCACCGGACGTCCGGTCTGGAAGTTCGCCACCGAGGGCGGCATCTGCGGCACGCCCGCCATCTGGGGCCAGACGGTCATCGTCGGCTCTGAGGACTTCAATGTCTATGGCATCCGGGCCGACAATGGGCGCGAAGTCTGGACCTCGCGGACGTGGCACCACGTCCGCTCCTCGCCGCGCATCTACAACGATACCGTCTTCATTGGGTCCGATGACGCCCATCTTCATGCCCTGGACCCGCGCACGGGCCATCCGCTCTGGAAGTTCCGCACCTGGCGTCCTGTGCGTTCCTCGGCCGCGTATGAAGACGGGATGATCATCTTCGGCTCCGACGACGAGCGCGTCTACGCCGTTGAGGCGCAAACGGGGGAGGAGAAGTGGCGCTACGCGACCCAGGGCGGCGTCACCTCATCGCCAGCGGTGGCCAATGGCCTCGTCTACGTCGGATCCACCGACTTCTCTGTCTACGCCCTGGATGTCAAGATGGGCTGGATGGCGTGGCGCGAGCGTACGTCGAACTTCGTCATCTCCTCGCCGTGCGAGGTCGGCGACCGCGTCTACATCGGCTCGGTGGATCAGCACCTCTACTGTCTGGATGGGCGGACTGGCCGGGCCATCTGGAAATTCAAAGCCGACGGCCAGATCACGTCGTCGCCGCAGGTAGCGGGCAACGCGGTCTACTTCGGGGGTGTGGACGGCGCGGCCTACTCCGTGGACGCCGCCACGGGCAAGCTGCGCTGGCGCTTCGAGACGGAGGGCGCGGTGCCCTCATCGCCAACCATCCACGATGGCGTCGTCTTCATCGGCAGTATGGACGGCTGCGTCTACGCGCTGCGCGCCTGAGTCCCCACTCGCGGTGGGCCCAGGGCGCGCCCCGGCACCGCCTGCGCAGCGATACCCAACCCAAGACGTGACATCCGATGTGACTCGAGCGATCGCTCGCGGGGCCCACGCTGGTGCGGCCGGCGCGAGCGGCCACGCGGGGAGATGGAGGGGCGAGCATGACGGACCAGCACGACGATCACCAGACTACCGCATCGGGCCAGGCGGGCCAGGTGCCCCCGCCGCCGCGCGCGCCGGGCGACGTGATCGGCGCCTATGTCATCGTCCGCGTGATCGACCCCGCCGGCCGCCGCTATCTCGCGCGCCACACCGTCGGTGAGACCGGCACGCCCAGCACCGCTCTGCCCGGAGCGGGCCCCGCGAGCCCGTCCGCCGAGCCCGTCTTCCAGCTGCTCGAGCGCGCGCCTGGCGGCCACGACGCCGTGCGTCCAGTGCTCGATCTCGAGCTCCGCCACCCACGCCTGCTCGGCCTGCGCGAGATCGTCACCCGCAACGAGCGTGACTACCTCGTGATGGATGCCGTGGGCGATGGCCTGCCGGCGGGCGCGTCGCCCGCCCCGCCGCTGGACGCCGCGGGCGCGCTGGCGGCGGGCGTGGGGCTGGCCGATGCGCTCAGCTTCCTGCACCGCCACGGCGTCGTGCACCTGCGGGTCTCGCCCGATGCCGTCGCGATCCACGATGGGCGCGCGCAGCTCTGCGGCCTGGAGCACGCCGAGACCACCCACCCGGCGGACCCACAGGCACAGCGGCTCTTTGCCCGCGATGCCAACTTCCTCGCGCGCACCCTTGGCCTGCTCGCGAGCGTGGGCGAGGAGGTGCCCGCGAGCGCCGGCGCCCCCGCGTCGGCGTTATCCGACATCGTGCGCCGCGCGGTCGCCAGCGAGTTCGGCACGCCGGACGAGGTCGGCGCCATTTGCTCGGTCGCGGTGCCCACCCACGTCGTGGAGCTGCCGGAGGCCGGCCCGTCGCTGGCCAGCGAGATGACCTTCCTCACCGCCAGCGCCACTTCGGTCGGCCGAGTGCGCACGCAGAACCAGGACGCGGCCGCCGCCGCGGTCTTCGAGGTCCGCGACGACCTGAGCGACCAGCCCGGCGCGACGACGCCGGCGGGGGTGTTCCTGGTGGCGGATGGCATGGGCGGCGAGGCGCGCGGCGAGCTGGCCAGCCGCATCGCCTGCCGGGTGGTCGTGGCCGAGGTCACCCGCGGGCTGCTGCTGCCGGTGGTGGAGATGCCGATCGAGCCGGCGGTGGCCGGGTTGACTGGTGCGGACGGGGTGCTGCCGAGCCTGACGGACGCGCTGACCCGCGCGGGCCGCGCCGCCAACGCGCGCATTCGCGACCTGAGCACCACACTGGGCAAGCCGACTGGCACCACGCTGACCGCCATCGCCACGATCGCTGGACGCGCCGCGCTCGTCCACGTCGGTGATAGCCGCGCCTACCTCCTGCGCGCCGGCAAGTTGATCCAGCTCTCCGAGGACCACTCGCTGCTGGCGCGCCTGCAGGCGCTCGACCATCCGCTGCTCTCGGACCCCAACATGATGGTCCCGCGCAGCTATCTTTATCGCGCCCTGGGCCAGGAGGCGGATAACGAGGTGGAGGCCACGCCACTCACGCTCGCGTCCGGCGATCGTCTGTTGATCTGCTCGGATGGCCTCTGGGACGAGGTGCCGGAGGCTACCTTGCTGGGGCTGCTCGCGGGCGGAGGCACTCCCCGCCAATGCGCGACGGCGCTGGTGGCGGCGGCCGACGAGGCCGGCGGCAGCGACAACAGCACCGCGGTGGTCGTCTTCGTGCAGGGACCGGAGCCAGACACCGCACCTGGCGCGGCGTCCGCCTGACACACAGCCCCACCCTCACGTCTCACCCTCGGGACGCACCACCCCGCGCCAGGCGTGATCGCGCGCCCGGCGCAAGCGCACGCTCGTCGGGCGCGCGAGGATTCCAGCACGCGGGAGGCGAGCGATGACGACACCAGCATCTACCCCATCGACGACGGCCCAGAGCGCCAAATCTTCCCGTGCATCCACTCCGGCCACCACTCCAGCCCCCACGCCCGCGACCACGCCGCGCGCGAACCAGTACGACCTGACCGGCCGTGTGGTGGTCATCACCGGCGGAGCGGGTGGTCTGGGCCGCGGGGTGACCGCTGCCTTCCTCAAGTCCGGCGCGGGCATCGTGGTGGCCGATCGCGCCGAAGCGCGTGCCAGTGTGGACGCCACGCGAGGCCAGCTCGGCCAGGATGCCGATCGGCTCGACTTCGCCGCCATGGATGCTGGGGATGAAGCCAGTGTCGCGGCCATGGTCGCCAGCGTGGTGGCACGACACGGCCGGCTGGATGTGCTGGCGAACCTGGTGGGCGGCTACAGCGCCGGCCAGCCCATCTCGGAGCTCGACCTGGCCGTCTGGACGCGCATGCAGGACCTCAACCTGCGCACGGCGTTCCTCGCCGCCAAGCACGCCGCCGCCCCGATGATCGAGCGTGGGTGGGGACGGATTCTGAACATCTCGGCGCGCGCCGCGTATAGCGGCCGCAAGCGCGCCGCCGCCTACGCGGTGGCCAAGGCCGGGATCATCACGCTGACCGAGACCCTCTCGGAGGAGCTGCGCGACCACCGCATCACCGCCAACTGCGTGCTCCCCAGCATCATCGACACGCCGGCCAACCGCGCCGACATCCCGGACGCCGACTTCACGCGCTGGCCCAAGCCGGAGGACATCGCGCGCGTGCTGGTCTTCCTGGCCTCGGACGACGCCTGGCTGATCAGCGGAGCGGCGATCCCCGTCTACGGGCTGGCGTGACTGACCCAGAGCGTGCGGGCGCGCGACACCACGCGCCCGCTGAGACTCGGCGGCCTATTCCCACTGGTCCGTGCCCTGATGCAGGGAGCGCAGGTGGTTGATCTCGCCCGCATGGTAGAGGTCGTGCTGGATCATGGTCACCACGATGATCCAGCGGGTCTCCTTCAGCTCGCCCCAGTTCGTCCGCCGCGGCCGCGCCAGCTCGGCGTCATCGGCGAGGGCGGCGACGCCGCCGCGCAGGCGCTCCTGGCACACCTCCAGCCAGGCGATCGCCGAGGCGAGGTCCGCGGTCTGCTCATCCCCGCCCACAAGCGGGTCGTCCCACGTGAGTGTCCCCGCGCCGAAGGCCTGGTCGTGGGCCATCACCTTGACACGGCCCACGTGGCGGACGATGTCGCGGATCGAACGCTCGCCGCCCGACGGCACCCAGGTCCAGTCGCTGGGCGCGACCGTGTTCAGGTTGCTGAGCAGCGAGTGCCAATCGGGCCCCGCGAACGCGCTATCCATCAGGGAGAGATAGTGGTCAATCGCCTGTCCAGCCATGTTGGCCTCGTTTCAACCAGTCGATTCAATCAGCGTGGCCGCGACTGGTGGTGCCGACCCGCCAATTCAACCGTTCAGCCAGCGCGTCCAGCGCGGCCAGCAGGTCCGCCAGTGTGGCGATCTGGGCGTCCGGCGTTTCGGCCGGGTCAGGCGGACCCGGCGGTCCGGCCAGCTCGGGGTGGATGCGCGGCCGGTCGCCGACGAGGATCGCCGCCATGCCGGCACGGTGCGCGCCGGCGATGTCGTAGCGTGGCAGGTCGCCCACGTGCACGGCCGCCGCGGGCGCGACGCCGAGGGCGGCCAGTGTCCCGGTGAAGATGGCCGTCGCGGGCTTGGCCAGCTCTGCCTCGTCCGAGAAGGTGAGCACGTCGAAGTGGTCCAGCACCCCCGCGCGCTCCATGACCTGGCGCAGCACGCGGCCAGGCGTGCGGCCGGTGTTGGAGATGACCGCCAGCCGGTAGCCCCGCGCGCGCAACGCTCCCAGCACCCCCGGTAGGTCCGGCGCCAGCGGCACTGGCGGCGCCGCCAGACCAGGATGCGCATAGGCATGCTCCAGCGCGGCGCGCGTGCGCGCATCCAGCGTGGCGGCCAGGCCCGGGCGCAGGTGCTCCAGGAATGCCGTCAGCTGCGCCTCGAACGGGACATCGCGGCCCTCGGCGTGCAGCCGCATGTGCCGCGAGCCCGCCGTGGCGTGCGCCGCCGCCAGCTCCTCGTCCCCAATCGCCGGTTCAACCGCGGCCAGCGCCGCCGCGAGCCCCTCCAACCGCAGGCGGGTGCGCCCGGTTTCGGTGCCGGGCTCGTCGCCGAAGAGCGTGGACCAGAAGTCGAGCGTGACGGCGCGCGGAGCCGCGTCGGTTGGCGCATCCGGCCCATCTGGCCCGGCTGGCGAGGCGGACCCAGTCGTCGAATCGGACGAGTCTGACGAGTCCTCAGACGAGTCTGAGGCGTTGGCTGACCGCATGGCGGCGTCTCTCCTGGCGTGGCCCATCCGGCTGAGTGGATGGAAGGGTACCGACGCTACGCGTGTGTGTCCGCGCGCGTACCACCACAGAGTGGTACCAGGTGGGTGGGCGCCAATGGCACCCAGAGGGACGATTGTGGCCCACCGAGGCGTCGATATCTTGCCCGGCATGCCCATGGGCGAGCCTCCTGGCACGCGGCTGTTGGCACGCTTATGGCGTGGCCAGCAAGGCGCGGGGACGCGCCGGTGGCGGCGCGGAGAGGCGCCCCGCCGGTTGCCTCGTGAGCGAGCGACCGGGCGTTTGACACCGGCGGACCCAGCCGTGTACACTGAACCTCGCGGCCCTGGATGCCCATCGCGGCCACTGTCGGGGTACGCGTCGATCGCCGCCGACGATTGCCGATCACCACTGGTCTGGCCGGTTGGCGGCCCGCAAGAGGATACCCCCGTGTCTGACCCGCAATCTCCTGGTTCCATCGGAGCCATCGGACGCACGGCCCAGGATTACCTGGCCACCAAGCATAACGCCCGCGAGCGCGCGCTGCCCAGGTCGCGCGCCGCCATCCGCTTCTGCGCCAACGCCATCCGCGCGGCCCACCGCGACGAGTTCGAGCAGGCGGCGCGCCTGGTGGCGGAGGCGGGCGGGCTGCTCCGCGATATGGCGACTGACCTCCACGACCATCCCGACATCTTCTACGCGGGCTTTGTGGCCGACGCCCAGAAGGAATACGCGGAGGCGGCCCTGACCTGCGCGCTGATCCGGCGCGATCCCCTCCCCACGCCCGAGGATCTGTCCATCGAGTGGGCGCCCTACCTGAATGGCATGGGCGAGACGGTGGGTGAGCTTCGCCGCTATCTGCTCGATCGCATGCGCCGCGGCGCGCTGGATGGCTGCGAGGCGATCCTGGCCGACATGGACGAGATCTACGCCCTGCTCATCACGCTCGATTACCCCGACGCGATCACCGGCAACCTGCGCCGCACCACCGACTCCGTCCGCGGCATCCTGGAAAAGACGCGAGGCGACCTCACCCTGGGCATGAGCCAGGCGCGCCTCACCACCACCATGGCCCGCATCGAGGAGAGCCTGCGCGAGCGACAGCGCGCGACCGACTTCTAACCCACGCGCCCCGGTGTCGCGCCTTGACGTCGCCCCAGGCGTCGGCGGCGCGGTCTCCTGGCCGTGCGGTTCGAACCCACGCGGTATGAGGCGCAGCGAGTTGTCCGAGGCCGCGCGCGGCACGAAGGAGGTCAGGATGGCGGATCAGCGAGTGGACGAGGCGC
>JANWHL010000018.1 GCA_025450405.1 Ktedonobacterales bacterium | reverse complement strand
TATCTGACCGCTTCGGCGCCGCTGCGCAAGATCATGGAGCAGACCATGGCGCAGGTGCTGGCGCAGATGAGTCTGCCCTCGCGCGGCGAGGTGGTCAACCTGGCCGAGCGGCTGACCAACATCGAGATGCGGCTCGACGACCTGGACGCGCGGCTCGACGGGATCGCGCGCGCGGTTGAGCGGACGGCTGACGTCGCGGCGGCGCTGGCGGCCGCTCAGACGCGTGTGGCCACACCAGCGGGAGCGCCCGTTGGATCGCCCGTTGGATCGCCCACACGGCCGGCGGCCCGGATGGGCGGGGCGGCCAGCGCGAGCGGAACGACTGCGACTAGGGCGACCCCCAATGAGGCGGGCGGGGCAAACGCGAACAGGGCGGCGAACGGGACAAGCATGACCGCGCGCCGCCCGGCCCCGCGGGCGCGAGATAAGGCAGAGTGAGGAGTCCCATGGCCAATCCGACTGTGTCACCGCCCGTGGACCTGGGAGCCATGGAGGCCCAATTGCGGAGCATCGAAGAGTCCACGCGGACGCTCCAGCGCGTGCTGACCACGCCATACCCGATCGCGCAGACGCCAAAAGAGGTGATCTGGACGCTTAACAAAGCCCGGCTCTACCACTACATCCCGGTCGTCCCACCCGAGGAGCGCCACCCGGTGCCGCTGCTGCTGGTTTTCGCGCTGATGAATCGCTCGTCCATCCTTGATCTGCGGCCGGGCAACAGCTTCGTGGAGTACGTGGTCAGCAAGGGCTACGACGTGTACCTGCTCGACTGGGGTGTGCCGGGGCTGGAGGATAAGGGCCTCAAGTTCGACGACTACGTGCTGGATTACCTGCCGCGGGCCGTCCGTAAGTTGAAATCCTATACGGGGTCCGACCGCTTCAGTCTGCTGGGGTGGTGCATCGGCGCGCTGATCACGACGATGTACGCGGCGGTGCGCCCCGACGACGGGCTGGCCAACCTGATCCTGCTGACGGCGCCGCTCGACTTCACTAGCAGCGACTGCCGCGGCTTCGTCCGCTGGGTCAACGACGAGCACTTCGACGTGGAGAAGCTGCTGGCGGTCTATGGCAACATGCCGGGTGAGCTACTGGACTACGGCGCCAAGGCGCTGAAACCGGTCGAGAACTATATCTCCAACTATCTGCGACTCTGGGAAAACCTGAATGAGCCGAAGGTCGTGGAGTCGTGGCACGCGATGAACACGTGGGTGACCGACCTCATCCCCATCACGGGCGGGGCCTTTCGTCAACTGATCGTGGACATGTACCGGAACAACCGGCTGATGAACGGGACGATGCGACTGCGCGGCGAGACGGTGGACCTGAGCCGCATCCACGCGAGCGTGCTCAATCTGATCGCCACCGAGGACCACATCGTGCCGCCGGAGCAGACCGAGGGCGTGATGGCCAAGATCGGGAGCGCGGACAAGGAGCTGCTGCGCATCCCCGGTGGCCACATCGGCATGATGGCGGGCAGCGCGGCGGTCAAGCGCACGTGGCCGCGGATCGACGCCTGGCTGGCGCCTCGGTCGGGCGGGTCGTAAGAGTTCCCCTCCCGCACCGCTAACGACGAGGGGACGGAGATTCACAATGAGGGCACAGAGGACACAGAGTGGCGGAGTGAGAAGGACGAATTGACCGCCGAGGTCGTGGGTTGCGCCGAGGGACGGAGAGGCGAGCCTGGACGGCCTCCAACCCAGGCTCCAACCCAGGCGCTTTTTCGTGGGATGGACAATGCGGAAGTGGCGGAGTAACCTGCCCAGCCTCGCCAATGCGGGGGCGGGCATGCCGGGACACGCTTGCGACTTCGCGCCGTGGCGCGCGGTGTCGAAGGCACGGCAATAGAGCCGCGCGGAGGTGGTCCGGAGCGCGTGAGGAAGCCCCACGCCCAGCCCCTCGCGTGCGGAGGACGGGCATGGGGCGTTGCCGATGACGACCGCGCTTACGCGCGCTGGTCCACCGGCGCGTAGGTCAGGCCGGTGGGGCCTGAGTAGTCCGACTCGGGGCGCATCAGGCGATTGCCGACCACCTGCTCCAGCACGTGAGCCGTCCACCCGGCGACGCGGCTGATGGCGAAGGTCGGCGGGAAGAGGTCGCGCGGGAGGCCGACGGAGTGCAGCACCGAGGCCGAGTAGAACTCGACGTTGGTGTAGAGCCGCTGGTCGGGCTTGCGGCGGTGGAGCTCCTCCAGGGCGTAGTCCTCCGTCTGGTGGGCGAGCGCGTAGAACTCCGGGTCGGAGGCCTGGCGCGCCATCTCACGCAGCAGCTCGGCGCGCGGGTCGGTGGTCTTGTAGACGCGGTGGCCGAAGCCCATGAGCTTATCGTGCTCGTCGAGCGCGTGGTCGATCCACGGTTTGATGTTCTCCGGCGTGCCGATGGCGTCGAGCATGTCGAGGACGAGCGCGGGCGCGCCGCCGTGGAGCGGACCCTTGAGCGCGCCGACGCCGCCCACCACGCACGAGGCGAGGTCGGAGCCGGTCGAGGCGATCACCCGGGCGGTGAAGGTGGAGGCGTTCATGCCGTGGTCCGCCAGCATCACCAGGTAGGCGTCCAGGCTCTTGACGTGGCGGTCCTCGGGCGGCTCGCCGGTCAACATGTACAGATAGTTGGCGGCGTGGCTGAGATCCTCACGCGGGGCGACCGGCTCTTTGCCATGGCGCAGGCGGTGGAAGGCGGCCACGAGCGTGGCGAAGCGCGCGGTCAGCGCGATGGCCTGGTCCTGGGTGGGCGTGCCGTCGATCGGGAGCGCGGCGCCGACCATCGAGGCACCGGTGCGCACGGCGTCCATGGGGTGCGTCGTAGAGGGCAGCGCCCGCAACGCGGCGAGCACCGGCGCGCTGATGGCGCGCTGGGCGCGCATCTTCTTGTCGAGCGCGTCGAGCTCCTGGCGGCTGGGGAGGTGCCCCGCCCAGAGCAGGTGGCAGACCTCCTCGTAGGTTGCCTTGCCGGCGAGTTCCGCGATCTCATAGCCACGGTAAATCAGACGCCCATTCGCTCCATCCACACGACTGATGGCGGTGGTGCCGATGACCACCCCCTCGAGCCCCTTTGCCGCTGTCGTCATGGGTCACTCCTTCCGGAGGCCGCGCTCCGGGTCATGAGGCGCTGTTTGGCCGTCGCCACGCCATCGTGGGTCGGCCCCACTAGATGATACCTTGACACATATTGATTTGTCCAGGGCTTATCTTGATTTGGGTCGTGATTCATTGACGCCTGGCCTTTTGGGCCGTATACTGGCTAGGAAGGCATCCCCGACCCACGATGCGGGCGCGGCCGTTGTCGGGAGGCGAGCGATGATTGTGATGGAAGGCAAGGAATATTTGAGCGCGGCGGAGGCCTGTCAGATGCTGGGCATCAAGGCCGCCACGCTCTATGCCTATGTCAGCCGCGGCCTGCTCCGGAGCTATCGCCAGGGCATCAAGCGCACGCGCCTGTACCTGCGCACGGATGTCGAGCACCTGACCCGGCTGCGCGGCCCCGGACCATCGGGGCTCCCAGGCGTGCCCGGCCTGGGCAGCCTTCCGCCGCGTGGCGCGGCCACTCCGGACGGCGCCGACAGGGGCGACGATGAGGGCGCCTGGATCGCGTACGTGTAGCGCGCTCTCATCCCCTCCCCGCGCCGGAGAGGGGCGCCGCCTGGAGGCCGCGGGAGCCAGAAGGCGCCGGGCCTCAGCGCGTGCGGGCGGGAAGACGGCGCCTGGTCCTATCGCTTCACGGGGCGCCACTCGTCCTGGCGTGAACACCGTAGCGTGACCCGTTAGCGCCGATTGCGCCGCTGAAAGATGCCGCCAAAATAGATCGCCGCGGCGAAGACGTTTAGCAGGATGAACGCCCATGTCCAATTTTCTTTGACGCCGGGCGGCAGGTCTTCATTATTCAGCATGTCGCGGAACATCCAGAGCCAGAACACGATCAGCGGCACGATGAACACGAGGGGAATCAGCTGCACCGGAGAGAACGTGCCATGGGGGGTAAACATCGTATACGGCAAAGACATCGCACGCTCCTCGCCCTCATTCGCCAGCCGCGATCCGCCAGCCGGTCACAGCCATTTGCAGCCGTTCACGGCCGTATAGATTCGGGTGGCGCACCATTCACCGCTCCTATTCTCATGCTATACCATTTACGCAAGTCCCAGGTACGGGTTGCCACGGGAATTGGCGCGGCCGCACTCATGACCGAGGGGGCAGCGCGTCTCTGTCCGCTTGGCAGCGCTTTGACAGGGGTTCGTGGGCGTGCTATGCTGCGGAAGACAATTCTAACACTGGCATTGCGCGAGACGAGTACGCTGGTCAGGTATCCAGAGAGCCGCGGGCAGGTGCGACGCGGCTACCCTCCAGGCGGAAATCCCCTCGCGCGCCTCCCGCCGAATCGCCATGACTCACCGCAATGACCGCGCTCGCGGTGATGTCGGGCGTAGTAAGTCGGGACGATTTCCCCACGATATCGGGGACCTGAGGCCACGCGCCGCCGCCCACAATCCGGGGCGAGCCAGGCGCGTGGCGAACCAAGGTGGCACCACGGTGGCACAGCGCCGCCCGTCCTTCGCGATGGGCGGCGCTTCTCGTTGTTTTCGGTGTTGGTCTCGCGCGTGTAAGCCGCGCACATTCCTCACTGCCCGTGCGGCGGCCCACCGCGAAGGAGATGTCCCATGCTCGACCTGGCGTTCATTCGTGAGAATCCCGACCTGATCCGCGACGTGGCCCGGCGCCGCCACGCCGAGTTCGACCTCGACGCGCTGCTCGCGACCGACGCCGAGCTGCGCCAGGTGCGCCGGCAGGCGGAGGACCTGCGCGCCGAGCAGAACCGGCTTTCGAAGCAGATACGCGAGGCTGGCGGCGACCGCGAAGCGCGCGAGCGCCTCATCGCCGCGGGCCGCACCGTCGCCGGCGCCCTCAAGGAGTTGGAGCCCCGCGAGCGCGCGCTGGACGCCACGCTCCACGACCTGATGCTGCTCGTCCCCAACATCCCCGACGCCAGCGTGCCTGAGGGCGTGGGCGAGGAGGACAATGTCGAGATCAAGCGCGTGGGCGAGCCGCGCGCGTTCGACTTCGAGCCGCTCGACCACGTCACGCTCATGCGCGAGCTGGGCTGGCTCGACCTGGAGCGCGCGGCCAAAGTGGCGGGATCGCGTGAATACATCCTGAAGGGCGAGGCGGTCTTCCTGGAGCTGGCGCTGATGCAATTCGCGCTGCACCGTATGTCGCGCAAGGGCTTCGCGCCGCTCAGCGTCCCGGCGATGGCCAAGGAGTTCTGCTTCATTGGCAACAGCCAGTTCCCGCGCGGCCGCGAGCAGACGTATGCCCTGCCCGACGACGATCTTTTCCTAATCGGCACGGCCGAGGTCGCAATCACCGGGATGCACAGCGGCGAGATCCTGAGCGAGCGCGACCTACCGATCCGCTACGTCGCCTACTCGCCATGCTATCGCCGCGAGGCCGGCACCTATGGCAAGGACACCAAGGGCATCATGCGCGTGCACCACTTCTTCAAGGTGGAGCAGTACATCATCTGCCGGGCCGATCATGAGGAATCGGTCCGCTGGCATGAGGAGTTGCTGGCGAATTCGGAGGAGCTGGTGGTCGCGCTGGAGCTGCCGTACCGCGTCCTCAACATCTGCACGGGCGACCTCGGGGACGCCAAGGTGAAGGGCTACGACATCGAGTGCTGGATCCCCACAGAGGGACGCTACCGCGAGACCCACTCAGATTCGTACTTCCACGATTTCCAAGCACGCCGCGCCGACCTGCGCTACCGCGACAATGAGGGTACCGTGCGCTACGTCCACACACTGAACAACACCGCGCTCTCGTCGGCGCGGACGATCATCGCCCTGGTGGAGAACCACCAGCGGCACGATGGGACGATCGGTGTGCCGGAGGCGCTGCGTCCGTATCTGGGCGGCCGGGAGACCATCGGCCGGCCCTGGCGGGCATAGCGATCGGTTCACTTCGGTTCACTTGGGTTGGCCCGGCGCGACCATGGCGCTGCGCGTGTGCGCTCGGCTGACCCAAAGCCAGCCAACGGCCCAGTGCCTGGCGCTTGTGGTAGACCGCGCTAGATAGAGGGGACTGACGCCGTGATGACCGACCGTATGCGTACGATTGTCGAGACGATCGAGCAGCTACCTGCCGACGCACAGGATGAGCTGGCGGAACACATCGCGTCCGCGCTGGACGAAGCGCGGTGGCACGCGCTCCTACGCGATCCCGAACGGCTTGAGCGCCTGCGTGCTCTTGCCGACGAGGCGATGCTCGACGACGTGAAACCGTTTCCTCGCCCTGGCGATCAGGTAGTCGGCAAGTGAAGTCCACGACCGCCGCGCCCTTCTGGAAGCTCTTTGCCCAATTGCCATTGGAAGTCCAGCGCCAGGCTTACAAGGCGTACGAACTGTTCTCGGTAAACGCCGCGCATCCAAGCCTCAAGTTCGAGGAGATCGATCCCACGGGACGCCTTTGGTCCGCGCGCGTCTCGGAGAAGTATCGTGTCGTCGGGAAGAGGACTGGAGACGAGATTCGCTGGTTCTGGATCGGCATGCATAACGACTGCGAGCGATTCACTGGTAAGCACTGATCGCGGACGGGCCGCGTGGACCCGGCGACACCGCACCCGGCCAATCACACCGTGCGGAAGACATGATCACACGCGATGAGACTTCGCGATGAGACTTCGCGTTGAGACGTCCGCAGGGAGGCGTGTGAAGGGGCACGACCCGGCGGATCCAACCGTCGTGGACACATCGGTCGCCGGAGCGCTACATTCCGTAAGGAGGTGCTCCAGCTCGATGTCCAACAATGCTCTTCAACTCCCGGATCCCCAGCTGCCGCCGCCCAAGTCCACGCCGCTCGACCCCATGCGCCTGATCAACTGGGCGAGCGGCGCCACGCTCTCCAGCGCGCTGCCGTTTGCTGATCGCACGCCTGACCCTGGCCTGTTCGGGCCCGGCTCGGTGACTTGGCGCCTGCATAGCGAGCAGTGGCTGATCGCTGCGGGGGCGCGCGCGTTCCTGCTGCAAGCGGCGCACCCGGTGGTGGCGCGCGGCGCGCTCGACCACAGCCGCTTCGCCGAAGACCCGTTTGGGCGCGTCGCGAATACGGTCCGCGCGATGTCTGTGCTGATCTTCGGTACGACCGAGGAGGCGCACACGACCGCGCGACGCATCAACCGGCTGCATCTCACGGTCACCGGCGCGGTCAACGAGGACGTCGGCCGCCACCACGCGGGCGAGGCCTACACGGCGATGGACCCACCAGCGTTGCTCTGGGTCCACGCCGCGTTCGTGGACAGTGTCCTCACCGCTTACCAGTCCTTTGTCGGCCCGCTCGCGGACGACGTGAAGCTCGCCTATTGGCGCGAGTCCCTGCGCTACGCGCGGCTGCTTGGGCTGACCGAGGCGGAGCTGCCGCCAACCTACGCCGCCCTGCGGGCGTACATGGACGAGGCGGTGGCCAGCGGCGAGGTGCGCGTGGGGACCGATGCGCGGCTGATTGCCCGCACCATCCTCGATCCACCAATTACGTGGTATCGCCGCCCGCTGTGGGCGATTGTGCGCAACATGACCATCGGCCAGTTGCCGGATGAGCTGCGCCGCCAGTACGGCCTAGCCTGGGACTGGCCGCAGTGGCTGCTCTTCGCCGGCATCCGCGGCTGGGCGCGGCTGATGCGCTTCGTGCTGCCGCGCGTGCTGGGCCGGTCGCAGGCGGCGACGTTCGCGGGGCGCCGCGTGCGTGGCGAGCTGGCGGAGCACGTGAGTGGCACGCCGAGCGGCCCGCCAGCGCCGCCGCCCGGTCCGGTGGCCAGTCAGAGCTGACGCGATGCCTGGTGCTACACTTTCCCAAACGAGTCGTGGTGCCGCGAAAGGCCGCCATCATGCCGGTGCCCCTGATCAATCCAGTGAGGTGCCCGGTCCTGATTGGACGCGCGGCCGACCTCGACGCGCTCTGGGCGCTGGCCGCCGCGAGCAAGAGCGGCCACGGCCAGACGGCGCTGATCGCTGGCGAGGCCGGAGTTGGCAAGTCGCGGCTGGCCGAGGAGGTCGCGTCTGGCGCCGCGGCGGACGGCTTCCTCGTGCTCTGGGGCCACTGCGCCGAGGGCGATGTCTCAAGCCCGTACGCCCCACTGCTCGATCTGCTGCGGTCCCAGTTCGCGCGGGCGGCCGTGCCCGCGCGGGCCGCCGATCTGGACCCCATCACCGCCGAGCTCATGCGCCTGCTCCCCGGGATCATGCCGCCCCCGACCGATCTTGTCGCGGAGGCGGCGCCCGACCTCGAGGCGCGCAAGCAGCGGCTTTTCGCGGCGCTGCTCCACCATATCGCGCGCGTCGCGGCGCGCCAGCCGCTCGTGCTCCTCGTTGAAGACCTGCACTGGAGTGACGACAACAGCCTGGAGTTTCTGACGCACCTGGCCCGCTTCTCAATCACTCGGCCGGTACTCGTGCTGCTGACCTATCGCGGCGACGACGCGCGGCCGCCGCTTGAGCACTGGTTGGCGGAGTTCGAGCGCGAACGCCTGGCGCGCGAGTTCACGCTCGACCGGCTCAGGCGCGATGAAGTCGCCGCGATGCTGCGTGCCATCTTCGGGCTGGGCGGCCCGATCCGCGCGGAGTTCCTGGACGCCATCTTCGAGCTTACGGGCGGCAATCCGTTCTTTATCGAGGAGGTGCTCAAAGCGCTGATCTCCGCGGGCGACATCTTCTATGGAGTGAGTGGCTGGGACCGCAAACCGGTCGATCAGTTGCGTATCCCACGCAGTGTCCAGGACGCCGTGTGGCGGCGCGTTGAGCGCCTCAGCCCCGCCGCGCGCCGAGTGGTCGCCCTCGCGGCGGTCGTCGGACAGCGCTTTGAGTTCGCGTTGCTTCGCGAGTTGGCGGAGTTGACCGGTGGGGCACTGGTCGAAGCGATCAAGGAGCTCCGCGACGCGCAGCTCGTAGTCGAGGAGTCGTCCGATCACTTCGCTTTCCGGCACGCCTTGACACGTCAGGCGATCGGCACCGCGCTCCTGGCGCGTGAGCGGCGCGATCTCCACGGGCGGATCGCGGATATTCTCGAGCGGAGCGACGCCGCTGATCCAGATCGCTTCCTGCCGGACCTGGCCTACCACTGCGCCGCGGCGGAAGTCTGGGACAAGGCACTGAATTACGCACGCCGCGCCGCGGAACAGGCGCGAGCGCTCTACGCGCCGCGCGCGGTGATCGCCCAGGTGACGCGCGCGCTGGCCGCCGCGCACAATCTGGCCCTCGCCCCTGACCCCCAGGCGTACCGTATGCGTGGGGCGGCCTATGACACCATCGGCGACTTTGACGCGGCGCGAGCTGACTACGAGACGGCACTGCGACTCGCCGAAGATACCGGGGACCGCCAAATGGGGTGGCGGATGCTGCTCGACCTGGGTTCACTGTACGCCGGGCGCGACTACGCGCGGACCGGCGCCTATTTCACGCGCGCGCTCGATCGTGCCCGCGCGGACGGCGACCGGGCTATGATCGCGCGGAGCCTGAATCGTCTGGGCAACTGGCACCTCAACGCCGGCGATCCGAGCGCGGCGCTGCCCTTTCATCGCGAGGCGCTCGGGCTCTTCGAGGCGCTGGACGATCAGCCTGGGCGCGCCGAGACGCTCGATTTGCTCGGAATGACCTTCAACATCGGCGGCGACCCACTTCAGAGCAGCCACTACTACGCGGGCGCCATCGCGGTGTTCCGCGCGCTCGACGACCGGCATGGCCTCGTCAATAGTCTGGTGATTCACCTCTTGCAAAGCGGATCGTACTGGCACGACACGCTGGTGGCTGCCGCAATGAGCCCCGAGGAGGCGCTGCGAGCGGGAGAATCGGCCCTGGACATGGTGCTTGCGCTAGGCTGGCCGGCGGGCGAAGCGTACGTACGCTACGAGTTGGCGCTCTGGCTCGGGCCGCGCGGCGAGTTCGCGCGCGCGCTGGAGTCGGCCCACACTGGGTTGGCTATCGCGACGGAGATCGGCCACCAGCAATGGATCATCGGCTGCCACGCCGCGTTGGGTGCGCTGCACCTGGATCTGCTGGCGCCATCAGTGGCGCGCGAGCATTTGGAGCGGGCCCTGGCGCTAGCCCGCGCGATCGGCTCGCGAGTATGGCTGGGTATCGTGTCGGGGCTCTTCGCGGAAGTGTGTGTTGCCTTGCGCCAACTGCCTGGCGCGGATGCGGCCCTGAACACGTCGATGGCGGCGTCCACGCCCACGCGGACACTTGACGAGCGCATGCTGTGGCGCGCCCGCGCCGAACTGGCGCTCGCCAGCGGGGAGGCGGCGGAAGCCCTGCGCATCGTCGAGAGCTTGATCGCGTCCGACCCGAATGCATCCGCCACCGCCATCGTGCCCAGGCTCTGGAAGCTGCGTGGGGAGGCGCTCGCGGCTCTGGGGCGGCTCGATGAGGCCGAAGTCGCGCTCCTGGCCGCTTGCGCCGCGGCGCGACAACTCGGCGCGCGCCCGCTGCTCTGGCGCATCCACCTGGCGTTCGCGGAACTCCTCCGAGCCGAGCGCCGGCACGCCGAGGCCGGCCAGGAGCTCGCGGCGGCGCGATCGGTCGTCGCGGCGCTCTTCCCCCTCATCCCGGAGGGGTCGTCGCGCGAAGACTTCGTCCGTCTGGCCAGGGAGCGCATTCCGCGTCCACACGAATCCACCCGAGGCGTCCGGCGGGCGCCCGATGCGCTGACGCCGCGCGAACGCGAGGTGGCGCGGTTGATCGCCGCGGGAAAATCCAATGGCGAGATCGCCGGCGCGCTGGTGTTGGGCAAACGGACGGTCGAGACGCACATCAGCCACATCCTCGCGAAGCAAGGGTTCCAGCGCCGGGCGCAGATCGTCGCGTGGGCGCTGGCCCCGGACACGCCACTCGACACGCCACTCGACACGCCACTCGACACGCCACTCGACGCCGGCTAACGCCTCCGTGCGGATCGCGCCTGAATCTCCGTGCGTTCCGCGCATGAACTCCGTACACACCACGACGCCAGCGTCCTCCCGCTTGGCTAGACTCTCTCTAACGGGCGCATGTGCGCGCTCGATCACCCCGAAGGAGAGCATGATGGCCGCGACACAAAGCATTCAGACGGAAACAGCGGCGGACTTTCTCGGCAAGGTGTTCGCCGACCTCACGGGCCTGACGAATACCGCCCTCGCGAGCATCGGCGACCGCCTCGGCCTCTTCAAGGACCTGGCGGCGCACGGGCCAGCCACGAGCCGCGAGCTGGCCGCGCGGGTCGGCGCGAACGAGCGGTACGCGCGTGAGTGGCTCGGCGGCATGGCCAGCGCCGGGTATCTCACCTACGATCCGGCGAGCGAGCGCTTCGCGCTGCCGCCCGAGCACGCGGCGACGCTCGCCGATGAGGGCGGGCCACTGTTCCTCGGTGG
>JANWHL010000017.1 GCA_025450405.1 Ktedonobacterales bacterium | reverse complement strand
GGTGTTCGCGCTCTCGGCCATCGCGCTGGTGCCGCTCGCCGGGCTCATCGGCGCAGCCACGGAGGCCCTAGCCCACCGGGTTGGCCCCGTCATCGGTGGTCTGCTGAATGCCACCTTCGGGAACGCCTCGGAGCTGATCATTGGTATCAGCGCCCTCGCAGCGGGTCTCAACGATGTCGTGCGCGCCTCCATCGCCGGCTCAGTCATCTGGAACTCGCTGCTCGTGCTCGGCACCTCCATGCTCCTGGGCGGCTGGCGCTACCGACTCCAGCGCTTCAACGCGCGCGACGCCGGGCAGTACGCCTCGCTGCTCGCCATTGCGGTGGTAGGTCTCGTGGTTCCCACGATCGTGGCCCTGCTGGGCGGTGGCCTGCGCCAGGGGCAGGATACGCCAACCACCGGGCAAGTTCAAACGCTCAGCATGGTGGTCGCCGTCCTGTTGCTGATTAGCTACGTTGCCTATCTCGCGCATGCCGTGTTCGGCGTGCGGGCCGGCCGTGAGCCAACGGGCGACCCAAGCGCAGCGGAAACTGGGCGTGGTGCGGACGAGGCACCGTCACCGGCCGCGCCGGGCGGAACGCGTGCGACCGTCGAAACCGCCAGAGTCGCCGGAGCCGACGCCAAGGCATGGGAAGCCGCGGCTGGCTGGGGCCCCGCCTGGCTCCGCATGGACTCATCACCGGCCGCCGCGATCGGCTGGCTCGCCGCCGCTACCGTGCTCACGGCCATCATGAGCGAAACGCTGGTGGGCGCGATCGAGCCTGTCGCGCATGAGGTCGGCCTCAGCGCGTTCTTCATTGGTCTGATCGTCATCCCGATCGTCGGGAACGCGGCCGAGCACTCCAGCGCCGTCACCATGGCCCTGCGGAACAACATGGACACGGCCATGGCTATCACCGCGGGATCGGCCATTCAGGTGGCGTTGTTTGTCGCGCCCGTGCTCGTGCTGGTCAGCGTGTTTGTGGGCCACCCGCTGCCCTTTGTCTTCATTCCGCTGGAACTGGCGATCTTCGCGCTGGTGGCGCTGCTTTACGCGCTGATCAGCCTGGATGGCGAGAGCACATGGCTGGAGGGGCTGCTGCTGCTGGTCTTCTATGTCATCGTCGGGGCGGCGGCGTTCTTCGTGCCAGTGTAGGGCCGCTCCACCAGGGGCCGCCCGGCGGGTGGCCTGGGTGGGGTTAGCCCCGGTGCGATGACTCCGTGCGCCCGTGCGCGGCTAGCCTTCGGCCGCGTCCAGTCCCGCGGCTGTGCGCGGCAGGGTAATGGTGAAGATGGCCCCGGTGGCACGTCGCGCGTCCGTGGCATTGCGCACGCGTAGCGAGCCACCGTGCGCCTCGACGATCCCACGTGTGATATAGAGCCCGAGGCCGCTCCCGGGGATCTCGCCGCTGGCCGAGCCCCGGACGAACGCCCGAGTAATGTTGGGCATCTCACTTTCGGGGATGCCCGCGCCCTCGTCGCTGACGCTGATGGACACCGTGCGCTCGTCGCCCCAGACGCGCACTCCAATGGCGCCGCCATCCGCCGAGTATTTCACCGCATTGTCGAGCAGATTGCGCACGGCCTGCGATACGCGGTCGCGGTCCACTTCGACCGAACCCAGGTTCGTCTGCCCATCATAGCTAAACGTTCGGTCGGCGACCGTCACGCGGAATTGATCCACCGCCGCCGCCACGTCCGCGGCCAGATCCGTTGGCTCGCGCCTCAAGTCGAATCGCCCGGTGGTGAGACGTGTCGCCGTTTGCAGGTCTTCGACCAGACGATTCAGCCGCTGGCAATGCTCGAGGATCGCGGCCGTGAAGCGTCCCATCTGCTCGGAGGTGACATGTGGCTTGACGGCGAGTTGCGCGTAGCCCATGATCACGCCAAGCGGACCGCGGAGCTCATGGGCCACCATGGCCACGAAGCGCTCGTGCTGCTCTTGCGCGTGGCGCAGTGCCAGATTCTCGTCCTTCAACGCCTCGATGCGCTCCTGGAGCGCGAGCGTGGCCTCATCGATTTGTGAGCGCAAATCCGTGTGAAACTCGTGGATCGCCGCCTGGGCGGATTGCAGCTGTTCCTCGCGAATCAACAGCTCGCGCTCAAGACGGCGCCGTTCCAGCCCCCGCGCCACCACCAGGCGCAGCTCCGCCACGTCCGTCGGCTTGACCACGTACGCGTATGCGCCCGCCTGTAGCGCATGCAGCGCCAGTTCCAGGGTGGCGTAGCTCGTCAGCACCACAAAGGTCGCACCCGACGCGATGGCGCGCAGCTCCGCCAGCACGTCATGCCCCTCGGCGCCCTCCAGCCGCAGGTCGATCAAGATGAGGTCGAAAGGTGCCTCGCCCAGCAGACCCAGCGCGGTGGTGAGCTTGGTGGCCGTACGCACCTCGTAGCCCTGGTGGCGCAGTACGGCGGCAAGTGTCTCGCACACCCCCGGCTCATCGTCGAGCACCAGCAGGCGTGCTCGGTCGCTGGCGCGGTCCGCCAGGGCGTTGAGGCCACCCCTCGCCGGCGCCACGTGATCCGCCATGGTTGGCATTGCCCTCTCTGTCGCCGGGACCGGAGGCCTCGTCACCCGCCGCTCCGGGCGGGCTCCCTGATGCGCAGTATATCACCGCGCCCCGCGCTCGCCCGGCCGCGGCGCACACCCACCTGCCCAACGCCTTCGGGCCCGCACGGCCGGCCCGCGACGGCCGCGCGTTCACCGCTCCAGCGGTCGAACGCCAGTGGCTTGCCAGTACTTTTCGGTGCGGGACCCCGTCGCCGGTAGACCGATTCCGCCTGGCGACCGCGCCAGGGACTGGAGCGTGGTATTCTCCAGCGAGCGTGGTTGGCCTCGCGATGCTCGCCGTCGTCGCACCCGCCTGTCCCATCCGCGCGGAAGGACCGGCGACCCGCATGAGGCTGACTGACCCGCGACACCTGACCGAGCGTCTGGGCAGACGCCTCACTCCGCGGCGCGAGGATGGCCCGCCTGGCGCGGCTGGGCCCTCCCACGCGGCTGGACGCTCCCACCCGGCCCGGGCCGACGCACGGGCCAGACCCCACGGCACGGGCTGGCGCAGCGGCGTCACGCCCACGGTCGTGGTGCTGGGCGTCATCTCCTTCTTCACTGACCTGTCCTCGGAAATGATCGTGCCGTTCCGGCTGATCTTTCTGGTCCAGGTGCTCGGTACGCCCCTGGGCATCGCCGGGCTCATCGAGGGGCTGGCTGAGGGGGCCACCGGCATCCTCAAGGTCGTGGCCGGTCGACGCGCCGACCGCGTCAGCGACCGGCGCGGCCTGATCATTGGGGGATATAGTCTTTCCAATCTGAGCAAGCCGTTGCTGGCCCTGGTGACCGCCTGGCCGCCGGCGCTGGGCCTCATTCTCATCGACCGCGCGGGCAAGGCCGTGCGCGTGAGTCCGCGCGACGCGCTGATCTCGGAGTCGGCCCCCCCTGACCGCCGGGGCGTGGCGTTTGGCTTCCACCGCGGCGCCGACACGCTCGGCGCCGCGCTTGGTCCGCTGCTGGCCGTGGTCATCCTCGCCGCGACCGCGAACCGCCTGCGCGACGTCTTCGCGTGGACGCTGATTCCCGGCGTGCTGGCCATCGTCTGCGCGGTTGTCTTCCTGCGCGACCCACGATCCGCTCGCCGGTCCGTAAGGGAAAACGCAACACGTCACCATGAGAACATAGCGGACACGGAGATACCAAGAACGGGAAGCGATACCGCTGACGTCGCCCAGTACGCTGGCCTGGATGATGGCGTTCACGCCCCGCGCGAGCGGCCGTGGAGTGGCCTGGGGTCGCGCTTCTGGCTCTTCGCCGCCATCGCTACGTGCTTCGCGCTCGGCAATTCATCTGACGCGTTCCTGTTCTTGCGCACGGAAGGGCTTGAAGCGTCGCTGGCCGCCGTCCCCCTCGTCTACTTCGCGTTCAATGTCGTCTATGCCCTGCTGGCGACGCCCTTCGGCGCGATCTCGGACCGCATCGGTCGGCTCCCGGTGCTGGCGGTCGGCTATGCGGCGTTCACGCTGGTCTATTTGGGCTGGACACGCGCCCACGCGCCGTGGCACGCCTGGGTGCTCTTTCTCGCTTACGGCGTTTACTACGCCGCGACCGAGGGCATCGCGCGCGCCTTTGTGGCGGATCTCGTGCCCGGTGAGCGTCGCGGCACGGCTCTCGGCTGGTACAATGGCCTTACCAGCGCCGCCGCCCTCCCGGCGAATCTGGCCGGTGCCTGGCTCTGGTCGCAACTCGGCCCCGGCGCTACGTTTGGTCTGGGCGCGTGGTTGGGCGCGGTCGCGTTGGGCCTGCTGATCGCCTGGTGGCCGTGGCTGAAGAGCAATCCCCGCCCGTGGCCGGACGACGCACGCACGGATGGCGGCCCCTTCTATCGCGACTTGAATTGATCAGGTCGCGGGAATCCGCTACGGTACGAATGCCCGCGCGCATCTGCCGCGCGCGCGCGAACGCGGAACGCGGAGGATGAGCATGAGTAGGGGCCAGGGATTCGGCCGAAACCGCCGGCTTCGGGCCATGTTCGGCGGGGCGATGCTGCTTCTTGTGCTGGCTGCGTGCGGGAATGGACCGGTGACGACCACTCCGGCGGGCATCGCGACCACGCCGGCCACCGCCACCGCCACACGCACGCCAGTGCCGAGCCTGGATCAGCGGATCGACGCCTATATCGCGACGCTTACCCCCGCGCAACAGATTGGCCAGGCGCTGATGCTGGCGGTGTATGCGAATGCCTATGACGCGAATCTGGATCAGGCGCTTACGCAATGGCATCTCGGCAGCGCCATCTTCTTTCCCAACTACAACGGCGGTCCGCTGATGCCCGCCACCAGCGCTGGTGTACGGCAGCTCCTGGCCGACCTGAAGGCGCACGCGGACACGCCGCTGCTGCTCGCCACCGACGAAGAAGGCGGCGAGGTGGATCGCCTCAGCTTCTATTACGGCGCGACGAAATCGCCCCAACAGCTCGCCGCGACCGGCGATCCCCAGCAGGCCTTCCTCCAGGCCCAAACCGACGCCCAGCGCATGGCACAGCTCGGCCTGAACGTCGATTTTGCCCCACTTGCCGATGTCGATCAGGGCGGCGGCATCGATTCGAGTCGCATGTTTGGCACGACAGCGGGCCGGGTTTCGACATATGCGGGGGCCTTCCTCGACGGCCTCCAGCAGAACGGCGTCGCCGGGACTTTGAAGCACTGGCCCGGTCTCGGCGCGTCCACCGGCAATCCTGATTTCACGCTACCCGAAGTGACACACACCCAGGCGCAGCTGAACGCCATCGACTTCGCCCCGTACCGTGCGCTGCTCCCTCACCAGCCAGGCATGATCATGGTCACGCACGTGATCGTCCCGGCCTATGACCAGCAGGCGCCAGCCTCGCTCTCGCCCATTCTGGTCCAGCAGGTGCTGCGCGGGCAGCTCGGCTATCAGGGGGTGGTGGTCACCGACGCAATGGACGCGCAGGGACTCATCGCGTACATGAAGCAGCAGGGCTACAGCGACCCCGCCCAGGGTATCGCCGAGGCGTGCGTGCGGGCGTTCTTGGCCGGCGACGATCTGATCGAAGCGCCGATCGAGCAGGACCGGCTGGCGGCGGTGGTCGCGGCCATGACGCAGGCAGTGAGCTCTGGCCGCATCTCGCCGACACGGCTGCATGAAGCGCTGCGGCGGATCATCGCGCTCAAGGTGCGGCTGGGGCTCATCAAACTGCCGTAAGCGAGAGGAGACGTACGGTGAGTGAGAACGTCATGACCCTAACGCCAATAGGCGTGCTGCGTTCGCCACTTACAGATTGGGACACGGCGCCCAGCCAGGGATCCGAAGGCACGCCCGACGCCTGGCTGGAGGTCAACGCGGCAGTTGCGGAGGGCCTCGACGGCATCGCGGCGGGCGCCGAAGTGATCGTCATTACGTGGCTGCACCAGTCGCATCACAATGTCCTGAAGCTGCATCCCCGACGGGATGAGCGCCTGCCGCTGACGGGGGTGGTCGCGACTCGGTCACCCGACCGCCCAAACCCGCTCGGCCTGCACCGTGTGACTGTGCGCGCCATCGAGGGCACGCGACTGCGCATCGGGCCGATCGAAGCCATCAATGGCACACCGGTGGTGGACATCAAGCCCGTTTATGGGCGAACTATCTGACGCATAGTCACGTTATACGTAGACGAGCACGGGCCCGGAACGATGCGTAGCACGTCCGGCTGATCCTGTACAGCCGCGCCCGGCAATCGCGCCAACGCGGCGAAGTAGGCCGCGATATCCTCCACGATGGACCTGGCGCCACCACGGGCGAGAGTGGGGTGGGCGAGGAGAGCGGTTGTTCTATGCGATTCGTCTCCTCGGGCGTCTCGTCCGCGGGGCGGTGCGCGGCCCAGGGTTTGCGAACGGAACATAGAGGTTCGGCGCGACCTCCCGCCGCGCCGCCCGTGGGGTCCATAGGGGCGGCGTGGCTGCTGGCGGGCCACACTGCCCGCCGCGGGACCCCAAACGGCACCCACATGGAGAAGGAGGGTGAGAGGATGACGCCTCCAACCAACACGATATACTACTGCCCGAACTGCGGCGCGGCGTTCTCCACCGTGAACGACCTGGAACGCCACAATCGCCAGGAGCATGGAACTGACGCGCGCCAGCTCCAGGACGCGACGGGCATCGCGCCCATCGGCGGTGCGAGCGATGAGGCGGCACAATATCTTTGCCCGGCCTGTGGCGCGTCGTTCCGGGGGCAATTTGAGCTGGACCAACATCGGCGCCAGGCACACGGGGCGTGAATGGCCGGCATGGGAGCGAAAGTCCGGTGCGCACCGGAGATGGGCACGCCTCAGGACCACCAACTCGCGGCCATTTCCATCAGGCGCGGACCGTTCGCCGTGAGCCAGTCCTCGTGCGCCAGCGTCAGGTCCACTCGGCGCACGATCTGGTCCACGGAGGTCAAGCCACGGCGGCGGCGCATCGCGCGGTGTGCCAGGCTCCCCACCGCCCGCAGTCGCCAGACGTCCAGGAGGGCGGCGATCTCCGCGGGCTGGAGTCGTTGCCCGCGCGCGTAGCCGCGGCCAAAGGCGTCGATGATCGGCCACTCGCGACCCGTGCCGAAGTACGCAATCGGCCACCAGCTCAGCGGCACCACCAGCTCCTCGACGCGGAGATCGCGCGTGCTGAACTCGAAATCGAACACGGCCGTCACACGCGTGCCCTCCATCAGGATGTTGGAGGGGTCGTAGTCGCCGTGAATGATCTGCTTGGGCAGCGTGGCGTAGAGCTCTGGGACCCGCTCTTCAACGCGGCGCGCGAGCGCCACGACGCGCTGGATGCTCTCGGGATCGCCCGGAAGCGTGGCGAGCACTTCCGCGGGCGCGGCGTCCAGACCGAGCCGGCGTCGGAGGTTGCCCATCGGCGCGGGCGGGCTGAGGTCCGGCGAGGCAGGTAGGGCCACGCGGGTCAGCGCGGCGTCGAGGCGGGCCAGCGCCTCCCCCGCGGCGCTGGCCCGCTCCAGATTGTC
>JANWHL010000016.1 GCA_025450405.1 Ktedonobacterales bacterium | reverse complement strand
CGCTTGGGCCACACACTCGCCATCGTCCCCGGCGGCGCTGAGGGGCGTCTGTTTCCCTCGAATATAGTCCCACGGTTGAGCCGCGGTCTCTCCCCAACTCCTCTCGTCCGCCGCCCCCACAAGCCGCCGAAGCTCAGGATTCTCCCGAAAGTCGCCCAATAGTTGTGCCGCCGTGCCGCCCCCAGCCATTGCCTCCTCGCCAGCGAGGACTCCCTCGAAAATAGCCCGTGGCCCGCACGCGGTCCTCGACGCTCAGGATGACACGCGGAACTTCAATTCCGCATCCTCGCCCCCACGATCCGCCCGCCCTTGGCCGCCATGCTCGCCGCTGGGCGCCGCCGAGATTGTCCGCCGCACCCGCCTACATCGCTTCGCCCCTCGTGCCGGGATTAGTCCTCCTCGTACCGGGCTTGGTCCCCCACGCCCCACCTGCCTCCGTGCCCAGCGGATTCGCCGCGTCCTTCAGAGCGCCTCCTTGCTGTACCTCCGCGCTCGCCCTTGGCTGCCGCGCTCGCCCTTGGTCGCACCCAGTTTCCGCGATCTTACGGGCGGCCCGCCGCCATAGAATTTAGCCGCCCGTCGCGTCTTCAGCCGCCTGGCTTCAGCGTCCTGGCTTCAGGCGGCTGAAGACCGCTGGGTACCTGCGATCGTGGATGGTGATAGACCGCGATGGTCGCCGACGAGGTCACGGGCCGGCCAGCCCGTCGGATACCGTGAGTCAGGTTCCGCGAGGATGCCGGAGACGCGGCCGGGTGATTCGTCGCGGCCGTGGAGCTGATGGGTTGGCCGGTAGGCGCCTGTCGAGGGCCTTCCTCGCGGTGGCGGCGCAACAGGGCGCGCTCACCCAGTCCAGGTGAGCCGAACCTGGGTGGTGAAGCTGCTCGGGCCGGCGCCGTTGTATCCCGTCAGGTTGATGGTGGCCGATACCGTGTAGGTTCCTGCCGTGAGCGCGGAGCCCGAGGCATTGGCCAGGTGGTCGGTGCTCACCACCGGAAACGTCACCGCTTTGCCTGGATCGAGCGTCACCGTGGTAATGGCGTAGCAGCGCGGCGGCCGCGGCCATTGGAGGTGCTTGGTGCCGGCACCGTCGAGTAGACGCACCACGTAGGGTTGCTGGCAGCCACCGAGATAGGTCAGGGGCACGGCGGTGGTGTTGGCGAGCGTCACCGTAATCGTCAGCCCATGCGACCCTGGCTGATGCGCCACGCTGAGTGTCAGCGGTCCGCTCACACTCGTCAATGTGGTGGCGCCGGCGGTCGGCGATGGGGTGGTCTGGTTGGCGCCGGCTGCCAGGCCGCATCCAACGAGGACGAGACACATCATCAAGCCCACTACGGCGGTGACGACGGCCAGCGGCCATCGCCGACGGCCCCGTGGATGCGCGCGGACGTCTCTCAGTCGGCTCCCGGCGCGTTTGCCCATGGATGCTCCCGTCCCGGTCTTGTGCCGGGGCGCCTGGAACCCGCTTGCCGCATCCCATCCACGCATGGTCCATCACTCCCTCATGCCAACGCGTACGCAATCGTCCACTCATTGTCGCCGTCACCCTGCGGGTGCCCCCGCGGCCGACAGGCGCGCGACCAACTCGCGAACCTGCGCCAGCTATGGCCCGCGACCCCAATCCGGCCGGGGCACGGCCGCCACCCAACCCGCTCCATTATCCAACCAGACGCCTGAACACGCAACCTGGTTCCCGGTTGGTCGATTGACCCGTTCCCAGGGATGCGCATGCCCTAAGCCCCAGCATCGGCGCGTGCGAGACACGCGTAGATTTCCGTCCAGGCGCCCTGATCAATCAAGTTGGCCGCACTGGGGCCAAAGAGACCGGTCGCGGGATCGCGCACACTGGTCCACCCCCACTCCGCGTACTCGCGCAGCGCGGTCAGGGCGTCGCGCGCCAGGGCGTGCCGGTCGGGCACGAGCGGCACCAGCGCGAGCAGATGGCGAAAGAAAACCGCGTTGAACGCGGGCATTTGGCTCTCGTACCGGCCGTCGAAGAATCGCAGGGCCGTTTCGGCGCTCGCGATGGCGGCGCGCAGGCAGGCGCCATCGCCATCCGCGCCCAGGCGATTGATCAGCGCGCCAGCGCCAATCATCGTGCCCTGGTTATACGTCCACTTGGTCCTGTCAACCCAGTACGCGGTGCGGCTGGTGGTGAGCAAGTGATCCCAGTAGAGGCCATCGTCTGGGTCGCGGAGGTAGGCGTTGACCCAATCGTAGATGCGCCGCGCCCACGCGAGCTGACTAGCGTCCTGGGTCACGGCATGCAGGCCCAGCCCAAGCAGGGCGGTAGGGCCATTGGAGCACGTATTGCGGTCATGATTGGATTGGCCGACGGCCTGATACTGCCAGTACACGCCACCAGGCGGCGGACCACCCGGCCTTGTGGCCCAGCCGTCCACCGCGAAGTCGAACACCTCGACGGCCCGGGTCAGCGCGGCGAGGTTGCCCGTGAGCGCATGGATGCGCACGAGGCTGAGCGCGGGCCACACGTTGTCGTCGTAAGAAACACCCCGGCCATGCCAGAGCGGTGGACGAACGGCGGAGGTAAAACGCGGTGGGCCTAACCGCGGTCGAGCGTGCCAGTACTCCGCCAGCCCACCCAACAGGCCATCTAGCGCCGCGCGATCGAGCGCGCCCAGCTCGACTAAGTCGATGGTGGCCGCGAGCGCTCTTGAATAGGGCCAAATGTACGCGTAGCGCTCATCTGGCCGCACCGGGTGCGATTGCCGATAAAGACCCCGGCCAGCCGCGAAATATCGTTCCATGGCCCGGTGGGCGGACAACGCCCGTTCGAGGTTCGTCATCTCGCGGCGCGCCCACGACACGTGAATATACATGTGAAGGTCAACGGCCCCACGCCTTCACACGTCGCGTCGGTGCTCACTGGCATCCCTCCCGTGCTGGCCGCCCACGGATCTCCACGCCCCTGGACACGCGCGCCGTTGCCCTGGGGCGGTGCACACCTTGTGGGCAGTGTACATCCCGTGTCGCGCGCTGGCCACCCGTCCCGTGGTGGGCCGGACCACCCATGCAGGTGCTACACTGAAGGGTGATGGCGGCCCTTCGGCCTCCACCGAGGCGAGCACACGAGGGGAGATCATCGCGATGACGCCCGAGCAGGAAGCCTTCATTGCCCGCGCCCGCGCTCGGCTGCGCGAGTTGGAAGGCTTGCGCGCCGAGGCTCGGGACACACTCACCACGGACGATTACGCCGAGGGCGACCGCGAAATCATGCTCCATCTCGACGCCATTCACGGCGCCATCACTCGAGCGCTGCGCGGCCAGGTCGCCAGTCTGCACGCGCGCCCGGCGACGCGGTATACCGTCTACCGCCTGGACATCGCCGGCGGGCGCTGGTTCCGCGTGCTCACCACACGCGACATGCCCACCGCGCTCCGGCACTTGATCGACCTGCAAGAGTCCGGGGAAATTTCACACCTCGTCCCGTGGGAGACATTGGCCGATCGCGCGATACGCGAGGGCGACGGTTCGCGGTTCCGGCCACGCCTGGCGATTGTCGACGCTGGCGACCAGCCCGCGCATACGTGACTCCGCCCGTGTGGTTGGCGGCCGCCCTGGTCATCTTTGGCGCGACCCTCACCCTGGTGATGGTGCGCCCGCGCCGACTGAACTAAGCCGCCGCCGCCCTGGCGGGTGGCGCGGCCATGCTCCTACTTGGCATCGTCTCACCGCTCCAGGCGTTGGGCGTCCTCACGGCCAACTGGGACGTCTTCCTGTTCTTCCTTGGCCTGATGGCCATCGCCGCCTTGGTCGAGCGCTCCGGCTTATTCGATTGGGCGGCGGCGCATGCAGCGGCGCTGGCCGGAGGCAGCCAGCGCCGACTCCTCCTGAATGTCCTGCTGCTCGGGACGGCCATCTCGACCTTGTTCTCGAACGACGCCACCTGGCGCGCTCGCGTTGAGGACGCGGACCGTGTCGCGGGCGAGGCCATCCTCCAGCGTGCCGCGGCCCGGCTGAGGGCCATCAGCGGCGCACCGCCCAGTCCCCCTATCCCCAGCGTTGCCAGCCCGGCCACCGTGTCACCGGCGCTGGTGGCTGGCCAGCCCGAGCGCGAGATCGTCCTGGCGGCGCGGGATTGGCCCGCCGAGCTGGTAGTGGTTAGAGCTCGGCGGCATGTGGGCGCCCCGCCCCCGCCGGGTCCCCATTTCGTTGGCCACATCGCGTGCTACGTCACCGACCACGCGCCGTGTCCGGTGCTGCTGATCCGGCCGTAGAACGGCCAACGTGGACACGTTGCGCGCGTCCTGCGCATACCGATTCAGCGAAGTTCACGCCGGCGGCTTCGTAGGGGCGTCCGGTGGACGCCCGGCCCGTCTTCAGGCGCCTGAAAGGCGCCACGATTCACCACGCTTTGGGACTAGATGCGGTCGCATTCGCACGGATCGCCCTCCACGCTATCGGCGCTTGCCCGGGGCTATGTCGTCCAGGGCGCACACCACAGCACCCATGCGCCAGGCCTCGTCCAGATGCCCGGCGATGCGGGCGTGCCGGCGGGAAACCGATCAGCGCGACCCTGGGCTACATCCGCGGCACGTCCTGCTCGGCCGGCATGTCCAGCCCACCCAGCGGCGGCATCGGGCTCTCGGGCTCGCCCCCGGGAATCAGCTCGCCCACCAACGGGTTCTCGTCGCCGGGCACGTCGGCTTCCCCGCCGAACTCTTCGGGGTCATGTCCTTCGCCATCGTCCAGGTCGGGTTCCGGTGGAAGGAGCGCGACGTCGAGCACTTGGTCCATGTTCTCCACCATCGTGAATTCCATCTCAGCGCGGATTTTCGGCGGCACGTCAGCCAGGTCCTTACGATTCTCGCTGGGAACCAACAAGTTGCGGATCCCCGCGCGATGGGCCGCCATCACCTTCTCTTTGAGACCGCCGATCGCCAGGACTCGCCCCCGGAGGGTAATTTCGCCGGTCATCGCGAGATCACTGCGGATCGGGCGCCGGGTGAGCGCGGAGATCAGCGCGAGCGCGATGGTGATGCCGGCGGACGGCCCATCTTTGGGGATGGCGCCCTCGGGGAGGTGGATGTGGAGATCGAGGTTGTCGCTAAAAGACGGTGCGATATCCAGCTCGTCGGAACGCGAGCGAATGTATGAGAGGGCTGCGCGCGCCGACTCCTGCATGACGTCGCCCAGCTGGCCGGTCACCATCAAGTTGCCTTTCCCCGGCATGGTGACCACCTCCACGGGCAGCAGCGTTCCGCCATGCTCCGTCCAGGCCAGGCCAGTAGCCACCCCCACCAGACCACGGTCCTGCGCACGATCCGGAGTGTACCGCGGGATGCCGAGATAGTGCTCGACATTCTTGTCAGTCAGCCGAACGCGAGCATCTGGATGACTGACGATGCGCCGGGCCGCCTTGCGGCAGACCGTGGCCAACTGGCGTTCCAGGCCTCGGACGCCGGCCTCCCGCGTGTAGCGATTGATGACGTAGCGCATCACGCCGGCGGGTACCTGGACCTGATTGCGCGCCAGGCCGTGCTCATCCAGCACCTTCGGCAGCACAAAATTGCGGCCGATGGCGATCTTCTCCTCCTCGGTATAGCCAGGAATCTCGATGATGTCCATGCGGTCGGCTAGCGGTCGCGGGATCTGGTAGCGATTGTTGCCGGTGCAGATGAAGAACACTTCGGAGAGGTCATAGGGGACCTCGAGATAGTGGTCCGTGAAGGTATTGTTCTGCTCTGGATCAAGCACCTCGAGCAGCGCCGCCGCTGGGTCACCGCGATAGTCCGATGCCAGCTTGTCGATCTCGTCCAGGAGGAAGACCGGATTCTTGACGCCGGCCGTCTTCATCGCCTGCAGGATGCGCCCGGGCAGCGCGCCAACGTACGTGCGCCGGTGACCGCGGATTTCGGCCTCGTCGTGCACACCACCGAGCGAAATGCGCACAAACTTGCGTCCCAGCGCCCGTGCGACCGATCGGCCAAGCGAGGTTTTTCCAACGCCGGGAGGGCCCACCAGGCACAGGATCGGGCCCTTGTGGGCGCCATTGCGCCCGCCGAGCGTATCCACGCTCGCCACGTCCCCGGCGGCGATCCGCTGGCGCTCGGCGTACTGGAGACGAAGCTGGCGCACAGCCAGGAACTCGATGATGCGCTCTTTGACCTTATCAAGCCCATAGTGGTCGTCGTCGAGCACGCGCTGCGCAAAGTCCATATCGAGCCGGTCCTCGGTCCGGTCCTGCCAGGGGAGCGCAAGGATCCAATCCAGATAGTTGCGCAGGACACCAAGTTCGGCGGAATGCGGGGGCATACGCTCGAGCCGGTCCAGTTCCTTCTTCGCCTTGACATCCACTTCCGGTGGCAAGCCTTTGCGCTCCATGCGCTCACGCAGTTCCTGGATCTCATTGGCCACGTCGTGCCCGAGCTCCTCCTGGATGGCGCGCAGCTGCTCCTTGAGGTAGTACTCCTTCTGGTTCTTGTCCACTTGCTGGCGGACACGCTGCCGGATCTTCGCCTCGAGCTCGAGGATCTCGATCTCATTGCCAAGGCTCAACGTGATCTTTTCCAGGCGCACCAGCGGATCGAGGGTCTCGAGCAAGTCCTGCTGGACCTTGTAGTCGTTGATCACATGCGCGGCCAGCATGTCCGAGAGGCGAGCCGGGCTGCGCAGCCCGGTAACGGAGCCCACGTCGTCCGCGCTGAAGCGCCGGTTGAGTTGCGTGTAGCGCTCGAAGAGATTGACGGCATAGCGCACGAGCGCGTCCGCCTGCGGGCCGGTGGGCGTATGCTCAGCGGGACGCGTCACGGCGACACGCGCATACGGATCGCGTTCGATCCAGTCCTCGATCCGCACGCGGCGCAGGCCCTCGACGCTGATCTGAATCGTCCCGTCTTGCTGCGGCTGGAATTGGACGAGTTCGACGAGGGTCGCGGTATCGAAGACTTCGTCCGGGGCGGGGTCATCGAGATCGGCGGCGCGCTGCGTGGCGGCCACGAACTGCCGCCCCTCTTTATTCGCCACCTCAACGGCCTGAACCGATTTGTCCCGGCCAATGGTCAGATTCACGCGAGTACGCGGGAAGATGACGGTATTCTTCAGCGGGACGAGGGGATACTCTCGCACGGCTGGCTCCTCGTGGGCGCGCTCTTCAGACGCGTGCTCCTGGGTGATGTCAAGCTCCCGCTCTCCGACCGGTCGATCTTCCATAGCGTCCGTAATCCTTAGCTAGATACCCATCGCGCGTACGCCGCTGTGCCTGACTTTGCGTGCCAATCTGAGTGCCGTGGGCACGGCGGCGGCTGGGCCACCGCGAACGGACGCCATGGAGGGCGCCGCGCGGTCGCCGGCGCGGGGCGGGGATTAGGCCGATTCGTCCTCCAGCTCGATAGTGCGCGCCTCGGCGCGCGTCACCATCTGCGGAGGCTTGCGACGGCCGATAGTCTCGCCGTCGATGATGACTTTCTTGACATCCGCGCGGGATGGCAGCTCGAACATGACATCGAGCAGGACCTCTTCGACAATGGTCCGCAGGCCGCGCGCGCCTGTTTTTTGCTTCAGCGCGCTATCAGCCGCCGCCTCCAGAGCATCGTTGGTGAACACCAGCTCAGCCCGGTCGAGGTGGAGCAACTTCTGATACTGCTTGATGATCGCGTTCTTGGGCTCGGTCAGAATGCGAACAAGCGCCGACTTATCGAGGTTTTCGAGGGCCACGGTGATCGGCAATCTGCCGACAAACTCGGGAATGAGGCCGAACTTGAGCAGGTCATCCGGGATAGCCTGCGCGAGCGCGTCGTTACTCATTTCGGGCGTTTCTTCGACGGCGGCTTTGAAGCCCATGAGCTTGTGGCTGCCGAGTCGCTGCTCGACGATTTTGTCGAGCCCCTCAAAGGCACCGCCACAGATGAAGAGAATGTTTTGCGTGTTGATCTGGATGAAATCCTGATGGGGATGCTTGCGGCCGCCCTGAGGTGGAACGTTGGCGACCGTGCCCTCGATGATCTTGAGGAGGGCCTGCTGGACGCCCTCGCCCGAAACGTCGCGGGTGATTGAAGGGTTGTCGGACTTACGAGCGATCTTGTCGATCTCGTCGATATAGACGATGCCTCGTTCGGCGCGGGCAACGTCGAAATCGGCCATCTGGATCAGGCGGAGTAGGATGTTCTCAACATCCTCGCCCACATACCCGGCCTCGGTGAGCGCGGTCGCGTCGGCGATGCAAAACGGCACATCCAGGACTTTGGCCAGCGTTTGGGCGAGGAGTGTTTTGCCACAGCCGGTCGGCCCGATGAGCAGGATGTTGCTTTTCCCAAGCTCCACCTCATCGATCTGCATCCCGGAGTTGATGCGCTTGTAGTGATTGTACACAGCCACCGAGAGCGTTTTCTTGGCGCGCTCCTGGCCGATGACATACTGGTTGAGCTGATCGTAAATCTTACGCGGCGTCGGGAGCTTGCCGGTCGCGACTCGCGGCTTGGCCGTTGATTGTTCTTCCTCGATAATCTCCCGGCAGAGGTCGATGCACTCGTCACAAATGTACACCCCGCCAGGTCCGGCGATCAGGCGCTGAACCTGCTCCTGACTCTTGCCGCAAAACGAACAGCGGTAGGTCAAGCGCGTACCCTTCGTGTTCGCCACGTTGTCACCATCCCCTCGTGCCCGCCGCGCGGAGCGCGGGGCCAACGGCCGGGCCCGCCCGTGGTGGCCCGTGCCCTCGCCGTCCTCAGGCCATCCGTTTCGGTTGCAGTGTAGAACGCGGGAAGATCCCCGCGGTATCATCGTCCTGTTGCTCGCCCGTGGGGCGCGCCCCGCTCTGGTGCGCGTTTCCGGGGTGTTGCCCGTCGTCCCATGGGAACCAATGGTCCTACTTGACGGCGCGATGGCATCACCGGGACGCGGTTCCGAGGTCCTCGCGATACTCAGTGCTTCAGGCGCCCCCCTTTGGCGCGGCCATGGTCCCCTCCGGGGCCTCACCGCTCATCGTGGATTCGCTCACTATCGCTTCAGTTGGAATGGTTGCACTTCCCTCGGTCGGCGTGGTCTCCCCATCGCTGGGTGCACCGGGTGCGCTGGCCCCGCCGTCGTCCGCGGTCGCGGCGGCCGCCTCAGTCTCAGTAGTCGCGGTCTCCGGCGCCGCGGCCGGCGCGGCGGTCTCGTCAGGGCTGGCCATGGTCTCCGCCATGTCGGCGCGCGCCGCCGCGGATGACTCGTCCGCGGGTAACTCGTCCGCGGGTAATTCGTCCGCGGGTGGCTCGTCCGCGCCGGCGCGCGCCGCCGCCGCCGCTCCGGCCTCGGCGGCCGTTCGCGCGGTGGCGGCGTCGATCACGAACGTGGTGGCCTTCTCACGCCGGATGCGCTCCGCGATGAACTCGCGTTGGCCGCGGCTCAGGTCACGCAGGCGACGCCGCTTGCCGCCGACGCGGCCGAGCACGTCGAGCCACGCCTGCGTCTCGTCGTCCGTCGCGGTCAGACCCTCACGTTCGGCGATGGCCAGCAGCACCAGATTGCGCTTGACACGCGCGCGGGCCTCGGGCTCCAGTTCCTGGCGGTAGGCCTCCTCGGTCTTACCGCTGGCCGACAGGAACTGCTCCAGCCCGAAGTGGCTCTGCTCCAGCATGTTGCGCGTTTCGCGCACCATCGCGTCCACTTCCTCGCGGACCATGATCGGGTGAATCTCGACCTCGGCCTGGTCAGCAACGGCCGCGAGCACCCGCTCGCGGAAGTCGCGGTCGGCGTTGGTTTCCCGGCGCTCACGGAGCTCATCACGGATGCCCTCGCGCAGGCCACCGAGCGTGTCAAACTCACCAGACGCTTTGGCCAGTTCATCATCGATCTCGGGCAACTCGCGGACTTTGACCCCCTTCAGGGTCACGACATAGTGGCCCTCCTGGCCGGCGAGCTCGGTGTTGGCATAGTCCTCGGGAATCGTGGTCGTGAACTCTTTGGACTCGCCTTCGGACATCCCGATCAGGTGCTCGTCCATCCCATGAAAGACGCCCGCGCGCTCATCCGTCAGCTCGAACGGGTTGTCCTGGAGGTCGTTGATGACACGGTCGCCGACAGTGAGCTTGAGGTCGGCGATCACCTGGTCTCCGACCGTGGCCGGACGCTCGACGGGGATCCACAGCGCTTGCTGCTCACGCAGGTCGTTGACCACCCGATCGATGTCCGCTTCGCTCACCTCGACGCGCGGCCGCTCAACGCGTACGGCGTCCAAGTCGCCAAGCTCCACCGGCGCCGCGACGGGAACGCGCGCCGTGAAGGTGTAATCTTCATTGGGCCGCATGGGGGGCGTTTCGAGGTCGGGCTGCCCCAGCGGCGCGAGGTGGTTCTCACGCATCGCTTCGCGGTAGCTGTCTTCGACGAGGTGTTCAAGGCCGTGCTCGTAGAGGGATTCCCCACCGAGCATACGCTCAAGCATCGAGCGGGGGGCGTGCCCGCGGCGAAAGCCGGGCACGTTGTAGCGCTGAGCGAGCTCGCGATACGCGCGTTCCGAGGCCTTCTCGAGCTCATCCCACCCGAGCTCGATGGTGAGGATCGCTTCGCTCTTTGATGGACGTTCGACGGTGACTTTCTTCACGCGGTCCTCCACGAGGCGAGTGGCCAAGCGTGCCATGGCCGGCCCGCGACGCTGTGACGGGACGGGGGTAGACCGCCCACGGAATTATAGCACCCGCGATTTCGCGCCCGTGGATGGGCGGGACTGGCACCCGGCCGTGCCGATCGCATGGTGATCTCCCTCCCCAACACTCCAGCGGCCTTCCGCCGCGAGGTCTCCGCGCCAGGTGCCCGACCAGTGGCGTGTGCCCCGGTCGATTGCGCGCTGACTGACGTGCGGAGCGGCCTCTGGGGCACCCAGCGCGACGGTGACGGCGCTGACAACCACGATGCCGGCAATCGGCGCCCCGGCGACAACAAGGGCCGCCACGGCACGAGCCATGGCGGCCACTGGGAAGGTGGGCGGTGAGAGACTCGAACTCTCACGGGTGTTACCCCACCGGATCCTAAGTCCGGCCTGTCTGCCGATTTCAGCAACCGCCCGCGATGCCCGGTGCGCCCTGGGGCGCCCTGCCCCCGCGAGAGGACTCAGGCTCGGCGTCTGACGGCGCCCGGAAGTCACCCCGCACCTCACAGCATACCACGCGCGCCTCCAAATGGAAAGGGCGCCGGCTCCCTGTTCGGACGTCCCCGCGCGACCGCGCTCAACGGGACCTACGGGCTAGAGGTAATCGGCGCGACCATCGGCAAATGCGTCTCCGGCCCGTCGCCAAGTTGTCCGGCGAGCGCCATGAACGCGGTATAGCTCAGGCTGGCCGGCGCGCCAGACCACAGCTTCTGGCCGATTACCGGCATAGCTGGCTTCACGCGCGCATGGACGTCGGCGTCCGTGATCGTGTAGCCCGTAATGTCGTTCATGTCGTTCCACTCGGCGAACATGCCGCCCAGCAAGTGCGGGTCTCCGACGGCCAGGTTGTACGCCGTCGTCGACGCGTCGAAGATCGGCGGCTCCCAATGCGTGTAGAGATACGCGGTGTCCAGGGCATCGGGATAGAAGCGCTGCGATGCCGGATAGTTCGGCACGATATAGAGCAGATGGCCGCTGGCGTTGATGACATCATAGCCCGCACGCGCCGTCGTCACCGGGTTCGCCCAGCCATTATCCCAGATATCCATGGTCGCTCGGTGGTCCACCACCACGCCGCTCGCCATCTTGTCGAGACTGCCCCACATCCGCACGCCCTTGCCGCGCGCCGAAAGATAGCCGACGTATTGGTTGACGAACAGGCGGTACACCTTGGCATCGCGCGGGTCCGGCTGCGTGGTGCTGTGCGTGAAATACTCGTCGGCGCCGATCTGGATCTCGTGCGCGTCGAACCACGGCAGGAACGTGTCCCAAATCGAGTTCAGGAACGTGTATGTCGCCGGATTCCCAAGGTCCAGGCACTCTTTATTCACGTCCTTGGCCGACGTGCCAGGCGTGCCTGAGATCGCGAGCGACGGATTATATTGCGTGAACGCGAGGTCATGCGCCGGGGCGTCGATCTCGGGCGTGATCGTCACGGCGTACTCGCGCGCGAGGTCCTGCAGCGCCCGCATGTCCGCTTCCGTGTAGGAGCCGTCGCGCGCGGCGAGGCCGGGGAAACGCGGGCTGTTCAGCCGGAAGGCCGCGTACTCATGCATCCAATCAGTCTTCGTCCCCGCGTCCACCGCGTTGTCGTTGAAGTGGAGCTGGAAGTCGTTCAACTTGTACCACGCCATGAAGCGGACGTAATCCTCCAAGAAGGCGAGTGGGAAGTACTTCCGCCCGACATCGAGCATGAACCCGCGCACCGCGTAGGCCGGGTAATCACGGGCCGTCCCGCGCGGCAGATAGGCATGCGTCGTGTCGCCCGCGAGGATCTGCAGCACCGTGCGCGTGCCATAGAGGGCTCCGTTGCTGGCGTTGGCCTGGATGATCACACTGTCGCCCACCGTCAGACGATAGCCCTCGGCCCCCAGGCCCTTGTCGTCGCCCCCCAGCGTCAGGAAAAAGTCGCCCGCGCGCGGCGCGGTCGCCGCCGTCACCGGCAGATCGTGCCCGGTAACGGCCACGAGATCAGCGTGGAAGGCGCGAGCGGCACCCGACAGCGCCGTGGCGTAGGTGGGGGCGACGACAATGCGCGCGGCGGCTCCGAGCATGAAGGCACCGTGGCCGCCATGCCACTCGCGCAGACTCGGGATCACGTGCGGCATCGCGTTGACCGCGGCGGGCGTGGCCAGCTCGGAGACCGTAGACCTGGGGAGGACGCGTGCGGTCATGGTCACGATGGCGGCCAGAGCCCCGAGCAGCACCACCGGCGTGCCAATCGTCGCGGCCAGGACGGCGCTCCTCTTCAACCTCAATCCTCCATGATCCGCGCGAGGTACGCAGGTGACACCCCACGCGACGCGGGCGGCCGTCGGAAGTCCGCGCGCGCGAACTTGTATTCCTTGATCGTGCGCACTGGCGTAACTCTGTACCTCGGCAGTATACACTACCCATTCGCGGCCACTGCCCGCTCAGTATTGCTGATGGGTGCCGATCCGGCAACGTGACGTGGGACAGTCCGGAGCCTGACGCGCAAACGCTGGTCTATCTTGCCGACCGTGGTCCCGAACCCGCCGTGTCTTGGGCGGACGACATCTCTCCGCTCAGGCGCCAGAGCGCGCGGCGCGCCCAAACGCCGAGTGCGGTCATCTTGGACTCGTTCAGGATCGCGAGTGCCCGTTTGTACCAATGGATCGCGGATTCCAGATCGCCGCGCGCTTCGAAGTCGGCTCCCAGTTCGGCAAACGCCAATGCCTCGAGCGCGACGTCGCGGTGCGAGTGCCCAATCGCGGAGAGCTCATGCAGGAGACCTTCGTGACTCACCCCATGGCTCAGTCGTTCCCAGCGAGCCTGAGTGACACGTGCCATCGCTTCGCTCGATGCTACGTCTCCCTGCTGTGCCAGATCCAGCGCGCGTTGTACATACGCCTCACCGAGCGTGAGAAATTCGCGTGCCGCGTCCGGGCACTCGACATGATTGAGGCGCTCGGTGAGGTCTAGCGCGATGTCCGCCACCAACGTCTGCGCACGGCTGGCATTGCCGGGATGCCCGTGAACGCGCAGTGTCTCGGCCGCAATCATGGCCGTGGTCAGTGCCACTTCCAACTCGCCGCGCCACCGAAGAAGCAAAGCTCTGGTCCATGATAGGATCGCCTTCTGGGTCACACTGTCCGGCGCCCGCGTGACCAGGTTTTCGGCCTGGTCGAGTAGCCGGGCGGCCATTTCGTGGTCGCCGAGGAGAAACTTCGTACCGGCCAGGTGTAGCGTCGCGTCCAGCCTGAATTTCACCTGCGCGGGCGTCGGCGCGCGCGCCAATGAGTGGACATCCAGAAGATCCAGGCAGTCTTCCAGGTCGTCGACAGCGTCGGGCGCCGCGAGCAGAGCCCGATTGATCGAGCCTCGGAGGTAGAGCAAGTCCTCGAGAGCTCGCCGCTCGTCCAGATTGATCGCCAACTCGATCGCTGCATCAATTGGATCCAGCGCCGCGTCTTGCGGATATGTCGACGCATGAGCGAGCGCCACAATGAAGAGGACATGGAGCCGCTGTCGCTCTGACATGCCGCCACCCATGACTGGCTGAACGCAAGCGAGCGCCCGTCTATATGCCACGACGTCACCCTTGCCGCGCAAGCGCCGATGCGCACAACCAAGCGCCACGGCGACGGATTCGGAATAGCCCTGCTCGTGGTGCCAGCTAAGGTCGTCGGGTAAGTGCCACGTGTCCTCCGAATCAGACTCGTCTCCACCAGGCGACAAAGCGCGCTCGTTGCTCCCGTCTCCGTCATCCATTGTCGGGCTCCTGTCTGCGTTGGTGGTGCCATCGCCGGTTCGCTGAACCACGTATGCGTCGGCTAAACCCAGGGCAGCCCGGATCGCGCGGCTGACGTGGAGAGTACTGTATCACACGGCGTAGCCGCGCTTCCCATGCTGACTCAGTACGTGCGGAGCGTCCGGATCCCGCCTGCGGGATCCGGACGCTCGCTACGTGAGTAACACGGCACTCACGCCTATTGCGTGGTTGACAACGCGTTAGCACGGAAGGGGAATGCTGCCACATCCCCATCCGCGGGGCGGAACCGCCGCGACGGGGTGATGAGCCGAAATGAACGCGTGCGCCGCTAACGGCGCCACGACTGGTGTAAACGCGAGCGTCGCCATGGTGGATATGGCGAGAACGGCGGACAAAACGTGGCGGCGCGCCGTCGAGATGTGACTGGCACCAGTGTCTGGCGCTTGCGGGCCGAGCGGCACTCGAGTATGCTTAGGCATAGGAATAGCCCTCCATGTGCGTGCATGGCTCTTGAGTGGAGCGTGTTGAAAACTCGTGTGTGGACGGGTGCGTACCTCGCGAGACCCGGCGGCCGCCTACGGCGAATAGACGGCTTCCGGGCCGCTTTCTGTCAGGAACCCGGTTACCCTGAGACCATGTACACCGCCTTTCCGGTGCGCAAGCACCACATACTGGATGCACGCTTCACGGCGCCACCCGGAGCTTTCCGGCGCCATCTCAACACGCGGATGCATGCCGCGTCGTCGCTCCGGTACGAGCATAACCGGAGGGAGACATAGGCAAAAGGGCAAACCAGAAGATGATCCGGAAGTTTTTACGGATTCTTGGCGCCGGATAGCTCGAAGGCCTGAACAATCCGGTTGTTCCCAATGTGCCAATGTGCTACGATAGCGCCACGATATCCATCCGCACTCCCAATTGAAGGCACTTCACTCGACCATTTCCGCATAGAGGTGCGCGCTAGTGGACTCCGTAAGCTCGCTGACATTCGGTAACCTGCTGCGACGCTACCGAGTCCGCCTCGGTTATACCCAGAGCGAGTTGGCCGACGCTTCTGGCGTGAGCATCGACTCGATCGGCAAAGCCGAACGTGACTTGCTTCGCCGCCATCACGCGCCTACGCTTTCTCGGCTAGCCACGGCTCTGGGACTGACCGAGCGTGAGCGCCAGGACTTCCTCGCGGCCGGCCGCGGCTTGCGCTTGGCCGACAGCGCCACCTCGCCACCAGACGCGGATGTCGTGAGCGACGGTGATTGGGGTTGGTCCGGCGAGGGAGTCCCGCTATCGGCCGTTTCGAGTATCGGCGCGGAGCTTGCTCGCACAGCGCCCACCGCCTCGCGCGAGGGGCCGCGAAACCTCGACGAATTGCGCGACGCATGCGATCGCTCAGTAAAGCGGGCAATCGCATCCCTGCCCAAGTACGCGGCCGATCTTTACGTCCGCCGCGATGGACTGGAAAGGGAGATGCGTCCCTTTCTCAATGGTGAACAGCCGTGCTTAGCCATCCTTGGCGAAGCTGGTATGGGCAAGACCAACCTCCTCTGCGACCTTGCCGCCCGATGGAGCGCGCGCATTCCCACAGTCCTCATCCGCGGAACCACCCACATGGCAGGACCACTAGGCTTGTGGCGCGTGCTCGCCGAGGAATTGGCCATTGGCTATGGACACGGCGTGGATCCCGCCACGCTCCCATCCGTCCTCGACCACGCCCTGCGGTCCGGTGCCACCGACATGCTCATCATGGTCGATGGGGTCAATGAGAACGCTCATATTAGCGACCTGCGCCAGAGCTTGAGTTACGCCCTCACGGACATGACCGGCACGCGCATGAAATTGTGCCTCACCTGCCGCGACGTCGACTGGCCATTATTCGAGGACGATGCCGCGCTTACGCGCCACATCTATGAACCCCGCCAGACTGGTGGGCGCACGGCCAAGGGCATGTTTGTCGAACCCTTCACGGATGCGGAGCTCGCGACCGCATGGGCCAAATATGCCGCGTTTTACGGATTTGCTGGGGGCCTGGGGCCCTCACTTCAAGAGATCTGCCGCCATCCACTCATGCTGCGATTCCTCTGTGAGGCTTTCCAGTACGGCGCGATCCCTCCTGGCATCCATCGGAAGGAGATCTTCGACCGCTATTGGCGCGAGAAGCTCCACACGCGCCAAACCCATGACACCGAGACCGCGGTGTATCGTCTGGCCGGTAGACTGTTCGAATCGCGCCGCACGGAGATCACCCAGGCTGAGGTCATAGACCTCATCGGTGAGCATCAATATGTCGATTTGCTGAGTGAGAGGGTTATCCTCTATGCCCGTCGCGATCGACTCTATGACCAGCATCTCGTGGGCTTCACGTACGATGCCTTTCTTGAGTACGCCATCGCTCGACACCTGCGCCAAACCTGGGATTGGGCATGGCGCGACAGCGCGGCGGTCGCCAGTGATTTGCGGAGCTTGCTCCAGATCGCCTCCAAATATCGCGCGATCCAGGGCATTCTGGTGTATCTCCTGCTCTTCGTGGACGATACCACTGTACCGCGCAATTTCCTGGAGTACTTGATTGACCTTGACGCGCACTGGCGGATCTTCGTGTGCGATTACATCCTCAAGGTGACTGATCCCACCCTCCTGGCCGCGTGTCTGCCATATCTCGCCAGACTCGGCCGAGACGACCATTTTCCGGTTCGCTGGGCGGCGGCAAACGCGCTTGGTTACGTGGCCACACTCCATGTTCCCGGCGCGGAAGAACGGCTGCGCTTGCTCGCGAGCGGCACCGATTGGATGGATCGCGAAGTGGCTGCGCTCGCCGCGGGCCACCTCTTTCAAGAACCCTCGCGCGCGTTTGGCATGCTTGAAAGCCTGGCGGATGACATTAACTGGCGGGTGCGGCGCGCGGTGGGCTGTGCGCTAGACACCCTATGCCGCACCGCCCATGACGCGTGCTTCGGCCTCTTTACCGCGTGGAGCCGGCGCCGCGCGCCGCGAGATTGGCGTCTGCGTCGAGCGGTCGCTCAGGCCAAGTACGGATTGTTGCTCGATCTCGATCGGGCAATGGAGGTGCTACGTGTCCTCGCCAGTGACCCCGTTGATGAAGTTCGATGGCGTGTCGTAAGCGATCTCGTAGCCGCGGCCTGGCACGCCGAAGTGCGGCACGTTGCTTTGGGTTTGCTCCGCCGTCTCGCGCGCGATCCTGAGGAGGTTGTGCGTCGGCACATGGCCTTCTGGGTGCCAGACATCGTCCGCGGAGGCGATGGCGGCGCGGAAATCGTCGACCTGCTGGCGCGCGACAAGAGCGTTCATGTCCGTTGGGCGCTCGCCCGGTCGCTCGGAGCGCCCGAGATTGGACGGGTGGCCGCCGCCCTCATGCCAACTTTGGCGAATGACTATGACCCGCGCGTGCGATTCGCGGCGTACTATTCGGCGAATGTCGACCTGATGGGTACAGCGCGTCACCCAGTCACCGAAAGTTTAGACACGGCCTCGCCGCCTGTAGCGGTTGGGAGTGACGAGGAGCAACTTTGGACGCTCCGCGAAAGACTCGCCCGCTCGAGCCGCGTGCTCAAGCGGCCCGACGAACACTCAGATATTTACTCCACTTGGAAGCCGGACCGCTACGCAAACATCCGACAGGTCGTAAGTGAGGGCGCCGAGGAGTTGGGCACACCAGCGAGAATTCGCGCGTTTTTCTTGCTGCTGTTGGAGGACGAGGACGAAGGCATTCGGTGGGCGCTTGCCAGTTTGCTTCCTGTCGCGCTCGGCTTTACGGAAGACGGGGCGCGGGCGGAGATACTTGCTGGCCTTATGCGGGACGCACATTACTGGGTCAGGCGCGAGAGTTGCGCGTCACTCGAACGGTTGGCGCGTGCGGGCATGGCACTCGCCCCGGATCTCATTGACCTCGTGCGGACACTGGGCGCCGATCGGAATCCCGAAGTACGCCTTGCCGCGCTGCATTGCGCTGCCGCGCTGCGTGACCATGGGGCCGCACTCTCCGACGACGTCTTCCTGGATCGTGCCAACGACGACGATAGGCAGGTGCGTGGATTCGCCACCTCGGTGCTCAACCCCATCGACGGCTCATAATTCTTCGCCCAGCGCGTCCGGCCACCTCACCCCACCGCCTCGTATGCGCTAGAGTCGAGTCGTGTGTGCCGACGATCTGGCTTGGCCAGACGGCGTTACATGCACATGCAAGGTTCTTGCTACGCACTCTGACGACTTGTGCTTGGCCGGTCACGGAGCGCGACCATGTTGCTACCCGATACACCTGATGCCGCGGACGAGGCCGACGCTCTCATTCGGCATGTGCGGAGCTGGGTACGTTTGTGCTTCGCGCGTGCCACGGTGACGGATCGATTCCATGGACTGGACCACGCACACGAAGTCGAGCGCAATGTGCTCGCGGTCATGCACAGGATTGAATCCGCGCTCACCGTGACGGAACGCGCGGCGGTGCAATGCGCCGCCCTCCTTCATGATGTCGGGTATTGCGCGCTCGTGCCAACATGGTCGCGCGATCGACGTGAGCACGTGGTCGCGGGTGTAGCCACGGCATTCGAGGTGTTAGCCACGGTGCCGTGGCCATCAGAGAGTGAATCCTTTACAACGGTTGTCGGGTATCTGATCGCCCACCACGACGACACGAATTTTCGGCATCCAAGTCGCGCGTGGGGTGGTCGGGTTCGCCCCCTCCAACTTGGCCAATACACTCGTCCGCTCGCACGCTTCGCCAGCGGGCTCCCCGCGAGCGAGCGCGCGCGGCTGCTGCTACTTCTCGACATCGTGCGTGAAGCCGACGGCTTAGCTGGCAGTGGCCGGGCCGGCGCCGAGCGCACCTTCCAGTACTCCGTCGCACGCGGGCTACCCGTCTGGGCTCCTGGCAACCCGCTCACGGCATGGTGCTGGGAGGACAGCGCGATTGGCAATGTCCGTCTCGCGGGCAAGCGGGCGCTCATAGACGCCACCACGCTTGACGGACACCGCATCGCGCTCGAACGCGTTCACGACGCCGAGGAGTTCATCGCTCAGACTTGCCTGGAGCACGGAATAGCGTACCAAGCGGAGACGAAATCGGACTGCACCAAGATGCCCAATGGGGCGCTCGCGCGACACGACCTTCGCATCCTGCGCTACGCGAGCTGGAAGGCCGCGACCCGCCATATCACCAAGATGGACGCCCATATGTCCACCGTACCCCACATGGTGACCCGCCAGTTCGCCGTAAGCCGCTTGCCAGCGACTCAAGGCCGCGCGCTAGACTCGGCCCAGCGCGGCCTTGAGCTCAGCGGATTGCGCTTGGTGCACGCCCTGCTCCTGCGCGATTACGCGCTGAACCTGTTTGACCTGACCGGGGTTCTCGAATTCAAACTTGACGGTATCCGTTACCGCATGACTCCCCCCGTGGTCGTCCGGGTGCGTGCGTCGAGCGCACCCCACGACGAGGTAGCCATTATTGACGGAAAGCGGCGCCTCGCCCTCGCCCGTGCGCTGGACGTGCCGACGTTGTGGGCCGTGGAGATTTGGTGAGCCAGGTGCCCCAATCCATCGCCATGCCGCTTTGGCGCGGTACAATCCACGGAGCGCTAACCGGCCGCCGCGTTCCCGCTTGCGCCATGTCGCCGGCCGGCCTGCGTCGAAAACGCTAGGACTCGCCATATGTCCAGCACTCACGGCCACGAGGCCACATGTGAGACCTTCTCCAGGCAGCCGCGGGACGTACGCGTCGCGATCGTCGGCGCGGGCTTCTCCGGACTCGGGCTGGCCATCCAGCTCAAACGGACCGGCATGAACGACTTCGTCGTCATCGAGCGGGCGGCGGAGATCGGCGGCACCTGGCGCGACAACACGTACCCCGGCTGCGCCTGCGACGTGCCCTCGCACCTCTATTCATTTTCCTTCGCGCCCAACCCTGACTGGTCCCGGGCCTATTCGCCTCAGAGCGAGATCCAGGCGTATTTGCGCGACTGCGCCGCGCGTTTCGGCGTCGTCCCGCACATTCGCTTCGACGAGGAGGTGATCGCGGCGGAATGGGACAGCGATAGCCGCCGCTGGCTCATCATCACCAATCGCGGGCGGTTGACGGCCCAGGCGCTTGCCCTCGGCAGCGGCCCGCTCAGCGAGCCGGCCGTGCCCGTCATCCCTGGTCTCGATGGATTCTCAGGCACGCTGTTTCACTCCTCCCAGTGGAACCACGCGCACGCCGTGGGCGGCGAGCGCGTCGCGGTGATCGGGACCGGAGCATCCGCCATACAGGTCGTGCCGCGCATCCAGCCGCTGGTGGAGCGGCTGACCGTGTTTCAGCGGACTCCCCCCTGGATCCTGCCGCGCCATGACCACGCGATCCCTGAGCGGCGGCGCGCCCTCTATCGCGCCCTGCCCCTGACGCGGCAGCTCGAACGCGCGTCGATCTATGGCCGGTTGGAGATCGGCGTCCTGGGGTTTGTCTATCGCCCGGCCCTGCTCAAGCGGATCGAAGCGCTCGCGCTTCGCCACCTGCGGGTGCGGGTACCCGACGCGGCGCTGCGCGCCAAGCTCACACCCAACTACGCCATGGGCTGCAAGCGCATCCTGCTCTCGGACGACTTCTACCCGGCCCTCACCCGCGACAATGTCGAAGTTGTGACTGACCGCATCCGCGAGGTGCGGGCGCGGAGCGTGATCACTGAGGACGGAGCAGAGCGGCCGGTCGATACGATCATCCTCGCCACGGGCTTCCATGTCACCGACCTGCCCATCGCCGAGCGCGTGCGCGGCCGCGGTGGCCTGACCTTGGCACACGCGTGGCGCGCGGAGCCGCGAGCCTATCTAGGCACGACCGTCGCCGGATTCCCGAATCTCTTTGTCATGATTGGTCCCAACACCGGCCTGGGCCACAGCTCGATGATCTACATGATCGAGTCACAACTGGCCTACATCGCGGACGCCCTCCGCCTCATGGAGCGGAAGCGACTCGACGCGGTGGAGGTGCGGCCCGAGGCCCAGGCCGAGTTCGTCGCCGAGATGCGACGGCGTATGCGGCCGACCGTTTGGTTGACCGGGTGCGCCAGCTGGTATCTGGATGCGGGCGGCCGCAACACGACGCTGTGGCCCGGGTTCACGTGGGAGTACCGTTGGCGGACGCGACGCTTTGATCCCGCCGCGTATCGGCTATGGTGACCTCGCCAGCGCCGTACCGCCGGGCCACCACGTCCTCGAGGCGCGTCAACTCTGGAGCATCAAGGGGGAATCGGCGCAGCGTGGGACCGGGGTCCATGGACATATCAGTTGTGTCCATCAGCACGCCCGCGCGCACTTGCCGGGCGAAGGCTGGATTCACTGGTCGCGCCACCACGCCCATCACACGCATCATCGCCAACGGAATGTGCCGTGGCGCGGCGGGCGCGCGCCCAAGCGCCCGCTCGATCATCCTGGCGAACGCCAGCAGTGAAACGTTGTCAGGTCCACCGACCTCGATGATCTGACCGCGCGCTCGCGGATCGTCCAGCGCGAACACGGCGTAGCGCGCCACGTCGGCGACGGCGACAAAATTGATCGGGTTTGTGCCACGTCCGAAGATCATGGGCCGCCCTTGCCGTACGATTGGCGTGCCCACAATGTCCGTCCACAGCTCCATGAACGCGCTGGGGCGCAGAATGGTGTGGCTCAGCCCGCTTGCGCTCAGGTAGGACTCAGCGCGAGCTTTGTCGCGCCAGATGTCAATTGGATGGTCAGCCCGGGCACCCTGGATCGACGTGAACACCACGTGTTCCACGCCGGCGGCGCGCGCCGCGTCGACAAGGGCACGATTGCCGGCGTCATCCACGGTGGCCGGCACGTTCGCGCCCGCGCCATCAAACGCATGCGCGGCGGCCAGCACGCGGTCCACGCCGCGGCACGCCCGCGCGAGCGACGCGGGATCGCGCAGGTCACCCGCCACGACCTCGGCCCCACGCGCGGCGAGGTCCGCCAATTGGGACGGTGTGCGCGTCATGGCGCGGACTGATTGCCCCGCCGCCAGCAATCTCCGGGTGACCGCCCCGCCCAGACGACCGCGAGCCCCCACAATCAGTATCATGGCGCCCTCCCTTCCAGAGCACAGGACTGAACCAGCGCGATCGGCGCTTGTACGCGCTCAATCGTGCGTATCGACAGCGCTACATCAGGTCGTTTTCGCACACATAGACCCGCATGCCTCTTGGCGCTTGGGGACGTGGCCTGCCCGGCATCGGCGGCGCCACGGCGCCCTCGAGGACGCAGACGGCGTCGTTGAGCCAGCGGTGGCCCTCGTCTTCCGTCTCGAAGAGCACGCTTAGCAACTGATTGCCCACGACGCCCTCAGCGGTCGCGCGCCACACCGTGCGACCGCGCATGGTGAAGAGAACGTTCGCGCCGTCGGGCGTCGTGATGACGCCGCGGATGTTAGGCAGCATGGCGCCGTCGCCCCGCCGTTGGGGCACATTCACCCAGCGCGCGGTGCCGCCCAACCGCTCACCGATGACCGTGCCTCCGCCCTGGCCAAACGAGCTGCCGTCCTCGCCGCCATAGGGCCGCACGAGGATCGGATCGTCTTCGAAGGCCAGTCGCATATCGCAAAGATGGGTCAGTCGCATGTCAGTTGACTCCTCCGACCAGCCGCGCCGGTTCACGTTCGCGGGCGGCTCAAAATGATGTCGCTCGACGATGTCGCTCCAAGCATAAATGGCGCGTGGCAGCGGCACCATGACTTTTCCTCACATTTTTCCCGCGTGTTCGTATACTGTCGTTCGAGTGATCCCGTTCGAGGGTTCCCGTGCTATGCTGGCGGCAGGCGCGGCGGAAAGCCTTAGCCCACCTGCGCGAGCCGCTGGAGGGCGTTGCGGCGGCGCCGGATGGCCATTTGGAGCCAGCACGAAGAGTGCGCACACGACATGAGCGACCAAGCATGAGCGACCGTGACAGTTTGAGCACGCTGCTCAAGCGCTATCGCGCGGCGGCGGGGCAATCGCAAGAAGCCCTCGCGGCTCACGCGGGCTTGAGCACGCGCGCGATCTCTGATCTTGAGCGCGGTGCGCACCGCACGCCTCACCCCGCGACGCTGGAGCGCCTGGCCTCCGCCCTCGCGCTCACGCCCTCCGAGCGCGCGCGCCTTGTGGCCGCCGCGCGCCCAGACCTGGCCCACGTGGTCGGTGCGGACCACGATGAGCTTGCGCGCGAGGCCGCGTCATCCGCCCCATTCGCGACATCCGCGCCGCCACTGCCAGCGACGCCCCTCATTGGTCGCGAGCGGGATCGCGAGCGCGGGCACACCTGTTTGCGTCCCGACGGCGCGCGCGTGGTGACCATTTCCGGACCGAGCGGCGTCGGCAAGACTCGGCTCGCCCTGACGCTCGCCCACGACCTCACCTCCACGTTCGCGCATGGCGCCGCCTTCGTCGATCTGGTGCCCGTGCGCGATGCCGCGTTGGTCCCCGTGGCCGTGGCCCAGGCGCTCGACGCGCGCGACCAATTGAATCGCGTGCCAGCTGACCAGGTGATCGCCGCGCTTGGCGGCGCCAGCCTGCTGCTCGTGCTGGACAATTTCGAGCACGTCGTGGCCGCCGCGCCCTTCGTGGCGGATCTGGTGGCGGCTTGCCCCAACGTCCGCGTGCTCGTGACCAGTCGCGCACCGCTGCGCATACGCGCCGAGCGCATCTTGCCGCTCGCGCCACTGGCCCGGGCGGATGCGGTCGCGCTGTTCCGCGAGCGTGCTCGGGCCCTCCGACCGGACCGTGAATATGTCGACCACGACGTGGCGGCGCTCTGCGCCCGCCTGGACGACCTGCCGCTGGCCATCGAACTGGCGGCCGCCCAGGTCCGGCTGCTGGGGCCGGCCGAGATTCTCCGACACTTGCGTGACCATCTGGCCCTGCCGCTGGACGGCGCTCGCGATCTCCCTCCCCATCAGCGCACGCTGAACGACGCGATCGGCTGGAGCTACCATCTGCTCGACGACATCGGGCGGCGCCTCTTTCGGGCGCTGGGGGTCTTTGTGGGCGCATGCGCGCTCGACGCGGCGCTGGCCGTGCTCGCGGACGACGGCACGATCATCCCCGACACCGCCCCGCGCGCCATGGCCGAGCTCGTGGACGCGAGTCTGGTGGAAAGCGTGCCCGACGCGAACAAGACGTCGCGCGTGCGCATGCTCGAGACTACGCGTGCGTACGCGCGCGATCAGCTGCGTCTGGCCGGCGAGGAGGACGACTGTCGTCGCCGGCACGCTCAATATTACGCGCACCTGGCGGACACTGTATCCGCCCGCGGACCCGATGCCGCGCTCACGGACGCGGACCTCGCCAATGCGCGCGCGGCGATGGAGTGGGCCGAGGAGCGCGAGGACGCGACGACCGGACTGCGTCTGGCGGGTATGACGCGGTTGTGGCATGTACGCGGCCAGATCGGCGAGGCCGTGCGCTGGACAGAGCGCATGCTCAACCTTGACAGCGGCGTGGCCGCGCGCGGCGGCCCCGCCGCGCCAACCGCGCTCCGGGTTACGAGGCTCTACGGCCTTGGGCGCGCGCTGCTTGGTACCGGGCTCCTGGAACGCGCCGAGGCCTGGGCGTACGCAGCCGTGCGCCTGGCTGAGTCCAGCGATGACGAGAGCGGTCTGGCGAACGCCTACAGCACCGTCGGCATGATCGCTCAGGCGGCCGGCCGGCTCGACGACGCCGAAGCGGCCTACGTCGCGACTCATGCCCACGCCCGCCGTGGCGGCGATGGCACCCTCGAGTATCGCGCGCACTACTTCCTGGGCGAATTGGCCCACGTGCGCGGTGATCTTCCGCGTGCCGCCGCTGGGTATGTGGAGGCTCTGGCGGGGGCGAGTGAGGCTGAAGAACAGTGGGACATAGCCATCTTCACCACGCGGTTGGGCCAGGTGGCCCGCGATCAGGGTCACTATGGTGAGGCACAGATGTACTTTCGATCGGCCTTGGCGCGGTTGCGCGAGTTCGCGAGCCCGACCTGGACGGCCTGGTGCGTGGAGGGCTTCGCCGCCACCCTCAGCGCCGAGGGCTGGCATCGCGAGGCGGTGCGCCTCTGCGCCGCCGCCGCAACGCTCCGCGAACGGGCGCGTGGCCCGCTGCCACCGGCGGAACGGGTCGCGTTCGAGGCGACTCTCGCGGCGGCCCAACACGCTCTTGGCGCCGCGGCCTTTCACGCCGAATGGGCCAACGGCTCCGCCGCGCGAACGACGGACGAGGTCATCGCGGATGCGCTCGCGCTCGCGGCCTGTCCGGCCCTCGAACCACCCCCCGCGACGCGCGATCAACCCGAGAGCGCCGCGCGGCTCGAGCCCGTCACCCGCCCGCGGCGCCAGGAGAAGCGGATGGCCCGCGAGCGACGAGCGTGACCCTGAAGACACCGGCTTCCTGGTACAAATGCGAGAAAGTCCCGCGTCGGAGACGACGGATGCGCGGAACATGTCGGAGCGCCGGATGTCCCTCCAGACATCCAGCGGTGGAAGGACCCTGGGGGAGATCAGACGCCCGGCCAGGTGCACGTCCGGCCCGGTTTCAACGGCCTCGGGCCACCACACCCGATCATCACGACTCAATAGGCGAGGTGAAGGACGCAATGGATAAGCGACGAGCACTCCGTAACGAATACAAAGAGCGCCGGCTCCGTGGCGGCGTCTATACGGTCACAAACACGGTCACCGGCAAATACCTCCTGGCCCACACCGCCGACCTGGCGAGCGCGCGGAACCACTTCGCGTTCGCCGTATCGACTGGCAGCGCCGTCCATCCCAGGCTGCGCGACGATTGGGCCACCTATGGTGGGACGGCATTCACCTTGGATGTCCTCGAAGAGCTCGAGCAGGGACCGGAGCAAACACGGGCTGACTTCTTGAATGACTTGCGGCTACTCGAGCAACTTCGACACGCGGAGCTCGATCCAGAGCGGGAATACTAACGCCACTTCCCGACACCGCCAATCCAGATGATCCAGTACTGGCCGACACGACCGCGGTGTGGTACGCGGCCGACGCATCCATGCATTCCCAAAAGTGCGTATTTAAGACCGCTGTTGACTATATCTCATCTCTGTGCTACATTAGTTTTAGCATCGTAAAAACTGGCCTTTGGCCGAGGCACGCAAGCGGAGGAGCCACATGGCACCGGAAACGCGCGAGCTGTCCGTTCGAGCTGTCGATTGCCTGAAGCTCTGCTACAAACTGCACGAACGCGACGAACACATCACCACGTCGGCCATGCGCGAGCGGCTGGGAGCGCTGGAGCCGTCTGGCCAGCTCAGCGACGCCACGGTGACCCAGCTCTTCAAGTCGCTCGCGGAGCGTGGATACGTGGACCACACGCCCTATCACGGTGTGACGCTGACCCCGCGCGGGGTGACCATCGCGGCTGAGCTCGTTCGGCATCACCGCCTGCTCGAGCTCTTTCTCGTCCGCATCATGGGGTTCGGCCTGGACGAGGTCGACGCCGAGGCCGACCGCCTCGAACACGCCATCTCAGAGGCCTTTGAGGAGCGGATGGACATCCTGCTCGGCCATCCCACCGAGGATCCCCACGGCGACCCGATACCCAGCAAGGCGGGCGCGGTTACGGTGGCGCCGACGCGACCGCTCTCGGATCTCGAGCTGGGCCAACCAGCCGTTATCAAGCGGGTGAGCGACGACGATGCGGAGAAGCTGCGCTACCTCGCGACGCTCGGCCTCGTCCCCGGCACTCCCGTCTGCGTGCGCGAGCGCGCGCCCTTCGGGGGACCGCTCCGCGTCCAGGTGGGCGATCCCGACGACGGCCATGAACAGGCCGTCGGGCCCCAGCTCGCCGCGGCTATTGGCGTCGTGCCGATCGCGTCCGGCCCCGACCGCCGGCAATGACGCACCCATGCCCACCGCGATCAGCCGCCAGAATGCGCAACTGGCGCGAGCGCTTGTGAGCCCGGGTGATGTGCGCACGGGCGGGTAACGACGAGGACGGCACGATGAGGGCGTATCCACCAGAACAGGCCAGCGGCGAGATAATCGCCGTACATCCAATTGAGACGGGCCTCACCGCGGCCGCGCATGCCGCGCTGGACGGCCGTCAGCGTGGAGTGCGCGCGATCCTGCCGTTCATCGGTCCCGCGTTCATCGCCTGTGTGGCCTATATCGACCCCGGCAATTTCGCCACCAACATCCAGGGTGGCAGCGCCTTTGGCTACAACCTGCTCTGGGTCATTGTGGTCGCCAACCTCATGGCCATGCTGCTCCAAACAATGTCCGCGAAGTTGGGCCTCGCCACCGGACAGAACCTCGCCGAGCTGTGTCGCGAAGAGTTCCGCCCCGCCGTCGTCTACGCGATGTGGATCGCGTCCGAGGTCGCGGCGATGGCCACCGACCTCGCCGAATTTCTGGGTGCCAGCCTTGGCCTCAACTTGCTCTTTCACATCCCGCTCATTTTCGCCGCGCTGCTCACCGGGGTGGCGACCTACCTCATACTGCTGCTGGAGACGCGCGGTGTGCGGCCCCTGGAGGCGGTGATCACGGCGTTGGTGGGCGTCATCGCCGTCTGCTATGTGGTCGAGACCTTCCTCTCGCGGCCCGATTGGGGGTTGGTCGCGTTGCACAGCGTGCTGCCCTGGGAGGGCGGACGCGAGAGTGTCTTGTTCTCGGTCGGGATCATCGGCGCGACGGTGATGCCGCACGTCATCTACCTGCACTCCGCGCTGACGACACGCCGCATCGTCCCGCGCACGGAGGCCGAGGCACGGCGCATCTTCCACTTCACCATCCCCGACGTCATCATCGCGATGGGCTTGGCCGGCCTGGTGAATATGGCGATGCTCTACATGGCCGCCGCCACCTTCCACGCCCGCGGGCTGGCCAACATCGCCGACATCTCGAGCGCCTACCGGACCCTGACCCCTCTGCTGGGGAGCGCGGCCGGTATCGTCTTCGCGGTCTCGCTCCTGGCCTCGGGCCTCTCCAGCTCGTCAGTGGGCACCATGGCCGGCCAGGTGATCATGCAGGGATTCGTCGGGTTCACGATCCCGATCTGGGTGCGCCGGCTCGTCACCATGTTGCCCGCCATCATCGTCATTCTGATCGGGCTCGACCCCACGCGCACGCTGGTCATCAGCCAGGTGGTCCTCAGTTTCGTCCTGCCGCTGCCGGTCATCACCCTGGTGTTCTTCACCCGTCGCCGCGACGTCATGGGCGCGCTCGTCAACCGCCGCATCACGACCGTGCTCGCCGCCGCCTGCGGAGCGGTCATCGTGGGGCTGAACGTGCTCTTGCTGTACTCGACCTTCGGCGGGCGGATTCCGGGACTCGTCTAGAACGTGATCGACGTGACTACTGGACGCCGAAGCCGAGCTCGCCCCCTCATCTCGCCCCCACATCGCACCGAGATAAGCTACACCGCCAGCCGCGCGGTGCGCACGGGCCTGGAGTTGGCCACTCTACCCCCGTGGACGACTCCACCGACCGTCTCATTCCGCACTCTTCGCGCCCGGGCTTGCCCCGAGCCGCTCACGCACCTCAGCCAGCCAGATGAGCGTCGCCTCCGTCTGGCGCGCGCGGTGGCCCAGCACCAGCCCGACCACGCCATCGCGTTCGCTCGCTGGCAGGCGTGCCAATTGAGCGCGTAACCGCTCCAGCCGGTCCGAGGCGGCCTGCGTCTGGCGCCCCACCAGCGCCACCGCTATCCGCTGATCACGCTCGCTGGCGAACGCGAGCTTGACCATAAAGTCCAGTCGCACCTCGCGCGTGGCGCCAACCGGCTCCGCCACCCAGCGGTCGAACGCCGTCTCCCCAGCGGGCGTGATCGCGAATTCGCGGCGCTGTCGCCCACCTTCGCCCGCTTCCGTCCGTGCCGTCACCCAGCCCTGGCGCTCCAATTTGTGCAGATACGCGTACATCAGGCTCATCTTGAGGCGGAGGATCTGACCCAACCGCCCGACTGGCTCAAATGCCGCCGCCAGGCGGTAGCCATGGGCTGGCCCGTCGCGCAGCAGTCCCATCAGCGCGTACTCGGCAACCTCGTGCCGCGGCGCACCACGCTGTGGTCGCGCTCCCGCCATGGCCAGTGCCTGGTCCGCGCCGCCACGGACGTCGCCAGGACCTTCTTCACCGTTCTCCATCTCCGGCCTCCCCCCGTACGCCGCTCGCGTCCGCCATGTGGCGACGGACGAGCCGCGCGGCGCCAGCCGGTACGTGGGCCACAACACGCTCGCCCACCGTCGCGCCAAGCAGCGCCCATTCGCGCGGCGAGCACGTCGCCACGAGCTCCGCCCCCGGATTCCCGCCAGCCGCTCCAGCGATCAACGCCACACGGACGACGTAGAACGCCCCCGCGTCTTCCACCCCCACCACAGCGCCGCGGACGGTCCGTCCCGCCTCCGGGTCGCCACGCCGACCTTGAATCGCGCCCGATGACGCCTCCGCGGTCGTCTCTTCATGTCCACCAACCAGCTCGTCTCTGCGCAGTTCCAGCCGATCGGCGTGCAACGCCAGCGCCCGCCCCGGCCGTGCCCCGGACGCGGCGCGCCCAATATCCCCCGCCTCCGCCAGCACGCGTTGGCCACCCGCGACCGTCACTTCCGCGCGCGCGCCGTCCCTGGCCACCTCCGCCACCGCCAGCACGTTACGCCACCCCAGCAGCAGCGCCGCCTCGTCCGTTGTCGGCGACGCCAGCACGTCGGCGATCGGGCCGGCTGCCGCCACGGTCCCATTCGTAAGCACCACCAGCCGGTCGCCCAGGGCCCGCGCCTCGGCCAGATCGTGCGTCACCACGATCGCCGGCACGCCGCTCTCCACCACCACCGCACGCAAGTCGTCGCGCACGGCGGCGCGGGTCGGCGCGTCCAGCGCCCCCAGCGGCTCGTCCAGCAGCAGCGCCCGCGGCTGGGCGGCGAGCGCCCGCGCGAGGGCCACACGCTGCGCCTGCCCGCCCGAGAGCTCGCGCGGCCGGCGGTCTTCGAACCCCGGCAAGCGAACCAGCGCCAGCAGCTCCGCGACACGCCGCGCGCGGCGCTCGGCCGCCACGCGGTCCCACGGCGGAAACCGCCGCGGCAGAGCGTAGGCCACGTTCTGGGCGACCGAGAGGTGCGGGAAGAGCGCGTACTGCTGCGGGACGTACCCGATCCGCCGGCCGCGCGGCGGCAGCGCCAACCGCTGCGCCGTGTCGAGCACCGTCTGGCCACCCAGGACGATGCGCCCGCGCTCCGGCGCGACGAGACCCGCGATCGCCTGCAGGGTCAGGCTCTTGCCCGCGCCCGATGGGCCGAAGAGGACGGTCAGCCCTGGCGGCACGTCGAACGCGGCCCGCAGCCCGAATGCGGGCAACTTGACCTCGATATCCACTCGCAGACCCTGGCTCATGGTTACCTTCAGACGCTTGCTTCCTGATGGCGCCGTTTCCCGCCCACATGTCATACCAATTCTGGATAGTCCCCGCAGGGGGACTTCGTGGCCGAAGGCCGTCCAGCAGCGCTTTCAACCGCTAGGGCCACCACCACTGATCATCACGATTTGGTCTCATTCGTCCGGCGTCACGTCCGCGTTCCGAACAGCCGGCCTCGCGCGGTCACCGCCAGCGCCGCGGTGATGGCCAACACGCTCGCCGCCAGCGCCAGCAGCGCCAGCGGCAGCGCCGCCGGCAGGCCCAGGCCGGTCAGCTGTACATACGTATAGACCGGCAGCGTGTAAGGATGGTAGGCCATCACGGCGGTCGCCCCAAACTCGCCCATTGCCCGCAACCAGGTGAGGATCAGTCCGGCCACGACACCGCCACCCGCCTGGGGCAGGCTGACGCTCCAGAACACGCGCCAGCGTGTCGCGCCCAGGGTCATCGCCACCCGTTCGGTCGCCGGATCCACCGCCTCGAACGCGGCGCGGCTCGCCACAATGGCAAACGGCGCCGCGACAAACGTCTGGGCCAGCACCGTGCCGGCGAGCGAGCTATCGAGCTCCAACCCGTGCATGGCCCAAAACGCGCCGATGGGGCCATACGGCCCGTACACGAGCAACTGGACGATGCCGCTGACGACCGCGGGAAAGACGAGCGGCACATACACGAGCAGCGTCACTATGGCGTGGAGTGGGAAACGCCAGTGCGCCAGGACGTATGCGAGGGGAATGCCCAAGGCGGCAACGCAGACGGTCGTGATCGAGGCGCTCACCAGCGACGTCACCAGCGCGTCGACGGCGAGGGGATCCGCGAGGGCCGCCGGCACCGCCCCCCATGGCTCCACGATGAGCAAGTTGGCGAGCGGAAGCGCGAGGTATGCGAACGCCGCCGCGCCCAACAGCCAGAGCACAACGGTCCCGCGATCGGGCCCGCCTTTTGGCTCAATCACGAGGGTGGACGCGCGCTCCGCCACTCATCGGCTCCCTTCAACCGCTAGCTGTGAGTGTATTGTGCCAGATCGGCGGGCACTTTGGAGGCGTCCCCGCTGAACGCGATGGCGATTGGGCGAATGCCGTCCGCGGTCAGCAGCCCCTGACCAGCGCTGCCGAGCAGATACTTCACGAAGGCGTCACCGCCCACCGCGTTCTTGGCCATCGAGAGGATGGTCACGCTGTACAGGATCGGCTTGCCGGTCTGTTTCGTGCCCCCGGCGGGTGTGTAGCTCGCCTGCGCATAATAAGTCGCCTCGGTGGGATCTCCCAGGTTGATCTGGGCGGGAAGCGCGATGTACGGCAGTCCGGCATCCTTCACCTCATTGAGGTAGAAGAAGCCCGCGTCCAACTGGCCCGAACCGAGACGCGCGACCAAATCCTCCTCCGGGAAGATCTGCGCGGGATTGTTGTTCGCCCCCAGGACGCCTTGGGCGAGGCCAGTCTGCTGGTAGTAGATGGCGGCAAGCTGGACCGTGTACAGCGTGTTCACGCCCTTGGGGTCGAGGGCCGGATCGGTCCGACCCAGGCGCAGACCCGGCGTTTCTAGCACCTGGTACCACGGCGTGCCCCCATTGGCTGCCGCCTGGAACTGGCTGGCGTACTGGCTTTTCGGGCTGTAGCCAATGACCATCGAAGTCGCCGCGAAGCTCATATACCAGGTAACGAGGTTGCCATTCGCGTCGCCCTGCAACGTTTTGTACGCCCCAGTTGACGCACTGATGAACACGTCGGGTTGAATCAGCTTGCTCTTGATCTGATTGGCGAGCGCCGTGGAACCCGCGCCCTTCCCCTGCGCGGGGTAGCCTGTGGCATGCTCGAAGCCAGGGACGAGGTGGTGCTCCATGAGATTGACCAGCGAACCCGCATACGCGATGTTGACGGTGTTTTTCGGGACGGTCGCCGGCGCGGAGCCGCAAGCCGCGAGCACGCACACGCCGGCCAACAGCGCGCACGACAGCAGCGCGCTTCCCGGGCCCTTCCCACCAACGATCCACCGATGTCGTGCCGGCTGCGACAAGCCTATCCCCCATTCGCGCCAACGCTCGCCCGGCGAACGTCGCCGCGCGAGGATACTCACTCATTGAGTATTCACGCGATGAGTATACCGTGGAAGTCCACTGGCGGCAAGGGGGCGTATGCACACCCAGCGTCTCTATCGTTGGGCCGTTCGGTGGACGGCCTCAGCGGGACACCCGTCGCCCGGTCCCGTGGACGCCCAGCGTCCCCAATGCCGCAGTGGTGTCCGGTGGACGCCCGGCGTCCCCAACATTATACCGCCCGTCCGGTGCCCGCCCGGCGTCACCAGCGTGGAAACCTTCCGTCGTGTCGCGTTTCATACCGTCTCTCCGCCCAGGCCACGCCGGTGCGCTGCCCCACCATCGCCTCCTAGGCCACGCCGGTGGCCTTCGTAGCTGGAGGCTTGGTAGGGGCGTCCGGTGGACGCCCGACGCGTCTTCAGCCGCCAGTCAACCGCGTCGACACAACGCGATTTGGAATTAGTCGGCCGCCCCACGCTCCCGTGGGCATTCGACCGCGATGCCCGCCAGTGGCTGGTCTTCAGTCCACACCGTATGGAGGATGCCCGCCGGCCACAACACCGCGTCGCCCGCGCCGATCGCGCGCGTTTCACCCGCGGCTCCGCCAAGCCGCACGAATCCCTGTCCGCTCGTCACCAGCAAAAGGATCGGGTGGTCGGCATCATGCTCGTCCATCCGCGCATTCGGATCAAAGTAGAGCGCGGCAACCGCAACTGGCGCGTCCACCAGCAGCGGCGCCCCGTTCAGGCGGCGCGCTAGGTCATCCGAGTCCTGCCCCCGCGCGAGCGCCTGGTCCCAGAGCACGGGCACGGCGAACAGACCCGGATGGCCACCTGGCACCTTGGACCCGCGATCCGCCGAGAAGCGTCGTACGCGCATCGTCCGCCTCCTTTTTGCGCCACCAGCCTGGGAGCTGCCCAGCATGATATCATGCGCCCGAGGAAGGGAGGTCGCCATGCGGGTGGGTATCGGGCTGCCGACCACCGTACCGGGAATGGACGGTCGGGCGGTGGTGGAGTGGGCACGGCGCGCCGAGGCCGGCCCCTTCACCAGTCTTGGCGTCCTGGATCGGCTGGTCTACGACGGTTTCGATGCGTTGGTGGCGGTCGCCGCTGCCGCCGCCGTCACCGAACGCGTGCGCCTCGTAACCATGGTGGCCGTGGCACCGCTGCGCAACACCGCAATCCTCGCCAAAACTGCGGCCTCCATCGACTCCCTGTCCGGCGGGCGGTTGGTCCTCGGGTTGGGTGTGGGCGCGCGGCACGAAGACTATGCCGCCGCGGGCGTGGACCATCGGACGCGTGGCCGGCGCTTTACGGATCAACTGGCCGCCCTGCGCCAGCACTGGGAAAGTGGGTCCTTCGGTCCCACCGGCGCGCGCCGCCGCGGCCCCGAGCTGCTCGTAGGCGGCCAGAGCGATCAGGCGTTCACCCGCGTCGCCCGCTACGCCGATGGCTATGTCCATGGTGGTGGCCCGCCCAGGGCGTTCGCACGTGCCGCCGACAAAGCCCGTGCCGCCTGGAGCGACCTGTGCCGGCCTGGTCGTCCGCTGCTCTGGGCCCAGGGCTACTTCGCCCTTGGCGACGCGGCCACGCTCACCGCGGCCGCCGACTACTTGCGCCACTACTACGCCTTCACCGGCCCCTTTGCCGAGAAAGTCGCCGCGGGCCTCCTCACCAGTCCCCAGGCCATCGCCCAGTTCCTCCAGGGCTATGCCGAGGCGGGCTGCGACGAGTTGGTCCTGCTCCCTGCGGTCGGTGGCCTCGACCAGATCGATCGGCTCGCGGAGATCCTCGAACCCATGGGCGAGCCACGCGCGGCCCCCACTACCACGAGGGAGCCGGCGACGTGAAGATCGCAATCCTCGGCGGCGGACCCGCTGGTCTCTACTGCGGCCTGCTGATCAAGAAGGCCCATCCGACCCACGAGGTCACGATCGTCGAGCGCAACCCGGCTGACGCGACCTACGGCTGGGGTGTGGTCTTCTCGGACCGCACGCTCGCGGCCT